>JACQZM010000077.1 GCA_016213885.1 Candidatus Rifleibacteriota bacterium
AGGCGCCGGATCCGGGCGACCGGCGATTGCCTGACCGGACGCGCCGGTCTATACTCGGCGTCCATGGAAGAACCCGGAGACCGCGCGGCGTCGCCGGCGCAGCGGACCGGATCGGCGAGGCTCCTCGACGCGCTGTTCCTGCTCGCCAGGAGCTGCCATGCCCCGGCCGATTCCACGGCGCTGATGGAGGGGATCATGGACTGCCTCCTCTCCCTGTGCGGCGCCGAGCGAGGTTTCATCCTGCTCTCCCCGGGAATCGCCCCGAGAGCGCTGGGCGAGGTCGTGGAGCGGGCCGGTCCCGGGCAACTGCTCCCCTGCGTCTCTCGCCGGGTGGACTACCAGGGTTCGGATCTGTTCAGCCGGTCGGTGGCCAAGCGGGTGCTCGCCGGAGGCAAGGCGTTGCTGATCGCCGACGCCAGCACGGATCGCAAGTTCAAGGATCAAGAGAGCGTCCTGGCCGCGCACATCCGGTCGGTCCTGGCGGCCCCGCTTCTTCTCGACGGGTCCCCCGTGGGGGTCATCTACCTGGATTCGATCAACGCCGGCGCGTCGTTCACCGACGAGGACCTCAGGCTCCTCGAGGCCGCGGCGGAGCACGTGGTGGCCGCCCTGGCCAACGCCCGGGAGCGCGACCGGCTGACCAGCCGGGCGGCCCACCTGCAGGCCGTGGTGGAGCAGGAGGTGACGCGGGAGTACGGCAGCCGGAGCATCGTGGGCGACAGCCCGGCCATGCGCAAGATCCTCGAGGCGGTGCAGCTGGTGGCGCGGCAGGACACGACCACTCTGATCCTCGGGGAGTCCGGCACCGGCAAGGAGCTGGTGGCCCGGGCGCTCCACGACCTCTCCGGCCGCAAGGCCGGGCCGTTCGTGGCCGTGAACTGCATGGCGCTCTCCGCGGGGGTGCTGGAGTCGGAGCTGTTCGGCCACGAGAAGGGCACGTTCTCGGGCGCCACCGGTCGCAACGTCGGCCGGTTCGAGATGGCCGATCAGGGGACCGTGTTCCTCGACGAGATCGGCGAGCTCGACGTGGCCGTGCAGGTGAAGCTGCTCCGGGTGCTCCAGGAGAAGGTGGTCGAACGCGTGGGGTCCGGTCGGCCCCGGCCGGTGAACGTCCGGCTCGTCTGCGCCACCAACGCCGATCTGGACAGGGCCGTGAAGGTCGGCACCTTCCGGAGCGATCTCTACTACAGGATCGCCGTCTTTCCTCTGCGGCTGCCGCCTCTGAGAGAGCGCCGGGAAGACATCGCGCCGCTGGTGGAGCACTTCATCCGTCACTTCCAGCGCCGCATGGGCAAGCCGATCTCGGGGATCGAGCCCGACGCCCTCGGCCTGATCGAACGGCACTCGTGGCCCGGCAACATCCGGGAGCTGAGAAACGTCATCGAGCACGCCTTCGTGCTCGAGCAGGGCTCGAGGATCTCGGCGGCGAGCCTGCCGTTCCTGGCGTCGCGCGCGCCGGCCCCTGCCGCGATGGCCGGCCCGGCCCCGGCGCCCTCGGAGCTCCCGGTTCCGAGCCTCGCCGCCGCGCGGGAAGCGTTCGAGCGGAGGTTCATCGTGGACTGTCTTCAGCGGCACGGGGGCAACATCACGAAGGCCGCCCAGGAGCTCGACGTCCCCCGGTCCACGGTCTACCGCAAGCTCGAGGCCTGGGGGCTCCTGCCAGCGGGGCGCGGCTGATCCGGGGCGCCCGCCACGACCATCACCGTCGGAGCTTCATCAGGGCTGCCAGGGCGACCTCGGTGGCGTCCTTGACGTTCTGCACGTAGGAGGCGGTGAACGTCTCCTGCTTCCGGTTGGCGATGGCGGGGCAGATGGCGCCAGCCCCGTAGCCCAGCGCCGTCATGAAGTGCAGCAAGAACGACGACTCCATCTCCATGTTCTCCACCCTGAGGCCCTCGTGGAGATCCCCGATGGAGCCCAGCACGGCGTCGACATCCGGGATCGAGGGGGGGACCCTGGCGATGTCTCTGCCCTGGTTGCAGAAGAAGCCGGCGCTCGAGACCGTGATCCCCTTCTTCACCGTGACGTGCCGCTCCCTGGCGCTCTCTTCCATGGCCTCGACCACGGCGGGATCGGCCCGGGACACGTAGGGGTGGATCGTCCCCTTGAACCGGGTCGACCGGACCGCTCCGTCGATCGCCTGCCGGATCGCCTTCTCGATGGCCAGGCACCCGGGGTCCGGGTAGTCGGCGTCGTAGAACAGCCCGGTGTTGTCGAGCCCCACGGCGTAGGCCGTCAGGATCGGAGTGCCCAGCCTCGTCTGGCTCTGCAGGCCGCCGGAGGTGCCGACCCGGATGATGTTGATCTTGTCGTGATGGGGCTTTCTGGTCATCGTGGCGAAGTCGATCTCGTTGAGGGCCACGATCTCGCCCAGCACGATCTCCAGCGACGGAGTCCCCATCCCGGAGGTGACCACGGAGACGCGCAGGCCCTCCCTGGTCGTCCCGGTGATCGTTCTCAACCCACGGTGAAACGCCTCGTGCTCTCGCGTCACCAGGTACTCGTCGGCGATGATGGTCACCCTGTCGGGATCGCCCACGATGATGATGTCGCTGGCCAGCTGCTCCGGCGCGATGTTCAGGTGGTAGATCTTCCCGTTGGCCACGGGCAGGTCAGAGGCTGCGATTCCCTTCACGATCGGCTCCTTGGACTCGGATCGTCGGGCGAACGGATGACAGCACCATCTTTGCAGGCCCGGGCGCCGGTCCGCAAGCACCTTCTCGTCCAGACCCGGCGCCTCGCCGGGTCCGAGTCGCGCCCCCGAGCGCGACCTCCAACCTGATCCTTTCCTCTTTCTCTCTCCCGAGCGCGACCTCCAACCTGATCCTCTCCTTTTTCTCTCTCCCCAGCGCGAATCCAACCGGATCCCCTCCGCCTCCTTGGTGAGCGTTGATTCGGGCAAGACGGTGATCACAGCCCAAGCCCTGCGAGACAGTTGCAGGATCCTGGTCGTCTCGACGGGCGGCCCACGGCGCCGTCGCGGACGACCCGGGTCCGGCTTCCGACCTCACGCCGACTGTTGCACGGCGCACCGTCGCGCCAGGCGACGGTGCGCGGCGCGACGGGCCTGCCCGGCGATCCCGCTCTGCCTGGCATGGGTGCAAGGTCCTTGCATGAATCGGCTCTGCCAGCTGATCTCAGGGGCCAGGCCGCGGAGAAATGCCAGCGCGGAGATCGGTGCCGGGAGCCGTCGGACTCCAGGTTCCGGGGCGCTTCGTGGAGTTGGCCAGAGGCTTGCGAGTGCGGTTCATCGCTCGAGAAGGAGGAAAGACCGATGCGCAACACCACACCGACCCTGTTGATCGCAGCCCTCGTCGCCGGTTCGTTCATCGTTCCCGCCGGAGCTCAGGAGCGCTCGCCAGCCAGCGCCTCGGGCCCGCAGGCCGGTCCCGTCGACCCCGACCGATCCCGTACCCGGGTGCTCCAGGACTCGAGGCTGAACATCCTCGAGGCTTTCGACCGGGTCCGGGAGCGAAGCCGCTCGTCCAGGTGGAACCAGGCGCTCTGGCTCCAGAGCCCGATGGATGGAGCAGGCGTCCGTCGGACCGACGGCTCCGTTCCCGTCGACACCTGTGTCTCCCCCCGGACTCCCCCGGGCGTGGGAGCCCGGCGATGGACCCGATGGGAGCCGGCCTGGAAGCGGCTCTGGTGAGGATCTCCCGCCTGCCGCTCCTGGCCGTCGATCCCCCGCCGGTGCCGTCGGACCGATCCGGGATCGCATCGAACGCCCGGCCGCAGAGGGTGTGGGACACCCGGACTGACGACAGGGGCTTATTCAATGTCCTCGGCCTCGCCGACGGGAAATACCGCTACGACGTGTCCAAGGAGCTGTTCGTGTCGGCCAGCGGCGAGGTGACGGTGCGCGGCGGCCTCGTGGAGAAGCTCGTGAGCCTGAAGCGATCGCTGACCCCGCAGGCGGCTCTCCGCGGTACGGTCTACACGATCGCGCCCGAGGCCTGGGTCGCCCTCGAGTCGGCCCCCGGCGCGGCCGGTCGGTCCAGCGACCCGATCAGCGCCCGGACCATCGAGAAGCAGCTGGAGTCGAGCCCGCGGGTGCCCGACCGGTGGCGGAAGCTCATCCCGGTCGAGGGCGCCCGGGTCGTCCTCCGCGGCGACGAGCGTCCGATGGCCCCCGGGACCCGGACCAGCGACGGCGGCGCAGCGTCGACGGGCGAGCGGCCGATCGACCTCCTCGGCGAGCTGTCCCGGACCCCGACCGTGGACCAGGCCGCGGCCCGGACGCGGCGACCCGGTCTGGTCGCGATCACGGCTGCTGACGGTACCTTCGAGTTCGCCCGGGTCCAGCTCTCCGTGGCCACCATCACGATCGCCAGGCCCGGGTTCCAGACCTTCGAGGGCAAGCTTCGCTTCGATGACGAGCAGGCCGACCGCCGGTTCGTGATCTTGCCCGCGAAGCCCGGCGACGTGGCTGCCTGCAGCGAGGCGCGCGAAGGGGGCGCTCCCGCGGTGGCCATCAGGGGCGACGTCACGGTCCACTGACCCCGGGCCCACGCGATCGGGAAGGAGACGGCGCCCCTGGTCGCCGGCTTCCGTCATGAGCTAAGCTTCGAGCGGCTCCTGTCGCCGGATGTGGTCCATGTCCAACCTGCGCTGTCCGACCTGCGATCAGCTGTTCGCGCCGGGCGACGTCGACACCTCCCTCGTGGACTGCCCGTTCTGCGGGCGGCTGATCCTCCGCACGGCCGCCAGCCGACCCGAGGCCGCCACGGACCCCGACCCCTCTCCGGCACTCTCGATCCGGTCGATCGCCCTCACCGACGAGTTCAGCGGCCGGTACAGGCTGGAGGGGCCCCTCGGCCGCGGAGCGTTCGGGACGGTGTTTCGCGCCACGTCGCTCGCGACGCGCCGGCCCGTGGCGATCAAGTTCCTGACGGGCTCGTCGGACGCGGCCGCCCTGGCCCGGTTCCGGCGGGAGGCAGAGGCGCTCGGGAGAGTGCGTCACGCCAATGTCGTGGAGATCGTCGAGGTCGGCGCCCTCGGCGTCTACCCCTACCTCGTCACGGAGCTCGTGGACGGAGGCTCCCTGGAGGGCGCCATCGAGAATCGGGAGCTCAGGTCGCTCGCGGAGTTCCGCGGTCTGGCCTCGGACTGCCTCCTGGGGCTTCAGGCCTGCCACGA
>JACQZM010000016.1 GCA_016213885.1 Candidatus Rifleibacteriota bacterium
GGGATCACCGACCAGGCCCAGGGGTTCCGCTGCGCGCGATCGATCCAGTGATCGAGCCGGGGCGGCGCCCCGCCTCCACGGTGCTCGTCGAGACGACGAGGCTGCCAGAGCTCCGTGACGGTGCCTGGCCTCGGTCCCGTTCTCCACGGAGGTCTCAGTGACGACCAGGGGTTCCTTTCTCGAAGCGCTCAGGGAGAGCGTGGTCGTGGCCGACGGTGCCATGGGGACCATGCTCTACTCGATGGGGATCTACCTGAACCGGTGCTACGACGAGCTCAACATCTCGAGCCTCGAAACCGTGCGGGAGATCCACGCGGAGTATCTCAAGGCCGGGGCGGAGCTGCTCGAGACGAACACGTTCGGCGCCAACCCGCTGAAGCTCGAGCCGCACGGGCTGGCAGGTCGAACCGAGGAGATCAACCGCCGCGGGGCGCAGATCGCCAAGGACCTGGCGGGCAAGGATGCCTGGGTAGGCGGCTCGGTTGGCCCGCTGGGCAAGACCCTGAGCCCCATCGGCAAGATCTCCGTCGGCGAGGCGATCGACCTGTTCCGCGTCCAGATCCGGGGGCTCGTGGCCGGGGGCGTCGACCTCATCGTCCTGGAGACGATGTCGGACGTCCAGGAGCTCGCCGCGGGGGTCCAGGCGGTCCGCAAGGAGTGCGACCTGCCGATTCTCGCCATGGGGACGTTCCCCTCGGAAGGTCGGACCGTCCTCGGGTACACCCCCGAGGAAGTGATGGCGACTCTGACCAGCCTGGCGGTCGCCGCGGTCGGCGCCAACTGCTCCGAGGGTCCGCATGACATGCTCGCCACGGTGGAGCACCTCAGGTGCGCGTCGGGCGAGATGCCCATCGCCGCCATGCCCAACGCCGGCAATCCCCGGAAGCACGACGACCGGTTCCTCTACATGTCGTCTCCCGAGTACCTGGCGGAGTACGCGAGGCGGTTCATCCGGGCAGGGGCCAACAGCGTGGGCGGCTGCTGCGGAACGACCCCGGACCACATCCGGGCCATCGCCGCCATGGTCAAGTCGCTGAAGCCGACCAAGCCGTCGGTCTTCGTGACCAAGCCGCTGGAGAAGGCCCAGCTCGTCGAGCCGTTGCCGGTCGAGAAACGGTCTCCTCTGGGGGCGAAGCTCGCCAGGAAGTCGGTGATGGGCCACAAGTTCGTGATCTGCGTGGAGATGAACCCCCCCCGGGGCCACGACGCGTCCAAGGTGCTGGCCGCGGCCGACGAGCTGAGGTTCCATGGCGTGGACGTGGTGAACGTGCCCGACGGCCCTCGGGCCAGCGCCCGGATGGGCGCGCTCCACATCGCCTCGATCATCCAGCAGTGGGTCGGGATGGAGACGATTCTCCACTACACGTGTCGCGACCGGAACCTCCTGGGCATGCAGGCGGATCTGCTGGGCGCCTACGCCCTGGGCCAGAGGAACATCCTGGCCGTGACCGGCGATCCCCCGAAGCTCGGCAACTACCCCCAGGCCACGGCGGTCTACGATGTGGAGAGCATAGGCCTGGTGCGCGTCCTCGACGGTCTGAACCACGGCGTGGACCTGGCGGCCACCCCGATCGGAAAGCCCACGGGCTTCCTCATCGGCGTGGGAGCCAACCCCAGCGCACCGGACCTGGACCGGGAGTTGCGGCGCTTCCGCTACAAGGTGGAGGCCGGCGCCAACTTCTGCATGACCCAGCCGGTGTTCGACGTGGCGCTCCTGGAGAGCTTTCTGAACCAGATCTCCGACTGTCGCATCCCGGTGCTGGTGGGCATCCTCCCTCTGGCCAGCTACCGGAACGCCGAGTTTCTCCACAACGAGGTGCCGGGCATGCAGATCCCGGAGCGGATCCGGGAACGGCTGCGTCTCGCCGGCTCCGATGAGCGCGCCCGGGAGGTCGGGATCGAGATCGCCCAGGAGGCGTTGCGAGAGAGCCGGGCCATGGTGCAGGGCGTGTACATCATGCCCCCGTTCGGCCGGACCGACGCCGCACTCAAGGTGCTCGAGTCGCTCTGACGGCCCGGCCGGGCCGGACAGGCCTTTGCGCCGGTCGAGGAAGAACGACCACGGTCTCGTTCGAACGGACCTCGATCGAGCCGTCACCGCTCGTCCATCTGTCGCTGAGGTTTCTGACGTCCGTGAGCTGGATCTTGCTCCCACCCGTGGCACCCGGCGGCCGGTCGGGGTAGACTGCGTCCCGCGTCACGTGCAACAGGAGGGAAGAAGACCCGACGATGCCGAGAAAGACGTCCCGCCACGGAGAGGTGCCCAGACCCGTGGTGCTGGTGCTGATCACGCTCGCGTCCGTCTTCGTGGGCGAGCTCACGATCATGGTCGTCCTGCAGCACGTGGTGGTGCCGGCCGGGCTGGCCTCCGCGCTCCTGGACGCGACGCTCCTCACGGCGTTGGTGACTCCCGTCCTCTTCTTGTCGCTGTTCCGCCCGCTCAGCAGGGGCCTGACCGAATCGCATCAGGCCGCGGAAGCTCTCCGGCAGAGCCATGAACAGCTGGAGACCCGGGTCGCGGAGCGGACCGCCGAGCTGGTCCAGGCCAACGAGGCCCTCCGGGCCGAGGTCACCGAGCGCACGAGGGCCGAGGAGTCGTTGCGATGGAATCGCGACGGCCAGCTGACGCTCAACCAGCTGCTCGGCCTGGCGCAGGAGGACATTCCTCTTGGCGTGCTGCTGGAACGGTCGCTCGATGTGCTCACGTCGACGCCCTGGATCGCTCTCGAGCCGAGCGCCGCGATCTTCCTGGTCGAGACCGACCCCCGGGTTCTGGTCCTGAGGGCGTCGCGCAACCTGAACCCGGATCTGCTCAGGACCTGCGCGCGGGTGCCGTTCGGCCGCTGCCTCTGCGGGCGCGCCGCGGCCACCGGCCGGATGCTGCATGCCGCGGGCCTCGACGAGACCCACGAGATCCGGTACGAGGGCATCGGGCCCCACGGTCACTACTGCGTACCGCTGCTCTCCCAGGGCCGAGTGCTGGGCGTCCTCGTCCTGTACATCCGGGAGACCCATGTCAGCAGCGACCGTGAGCAGCGCTTTCTCGAGGCGATCGCCGACGTGCTGGCGAGTATCGTGCGGCACCGGCGGGCAGAGCACGAACACAGGCGCCTGACCAGCATCCTGGACGCGACCCCCGACTTCGTCTCGACCGCCGACCCGGAGGGCCACGTGCTCTACCTCAACGAAGGGGGGCGGAGGATGATCGGGCTCGAGCCGGCCGAGGAGATTCGATCGCTGCGCATCGCGGACGTCCACCCCGGCTGGGCCACGCGGGTGGTGATGGACGAGGGGCTTCCGGCCGCGGCGCGGACCGGAGCCTGGCTCGGAGAGACCGCGCTGCTGACCCGTGACGGGAGGGAGATCCCGGTGTCCCAGGTGATCCTCGTCCACCGCGCGCCCGACGGTGAGATCGAGTACTACTCGACCATCATGCGCGACATCTCCGAGCGAAGGCGCGCGGAGGAAGAGCTCCGCAAGCTGTCCACGGCGCTCCAGCAGAGCCCGGCGCTGGTCATCATCACCGACCCCGCCGGGAGGATCGAGTACGTCAATCCGCGGTTCACCCAGGTCACCGGCTACACCCTGGAGGAGGTGCGCGGCAAGACCTCGCGGCTGCTCGAGTCCGGCGAGACCCCGCCGGAGACGTACCGGGAGCTCTGGACGACCATCACCGCCGGCGGGGAGTGGACCGGGGAGCTGCTCAACCGGAAGAAGGACGGGACCCTCTACTGGGAACGGGCGCTCATCTCACCCGTGCGGGACGCCACCGGAGTCATCACCCATTTCCTCGGTCTCAATGAGGACATCACGGACCGGAAGGCCCTGGAGAGCCAGCTCCTGCACTCCCAGAAGATGGACCTCGTCGGTCAGCTGGCGGGCGGCATCGCCCACGACTTCAACAACCTCCTCACGGTCATCAACTGCTGCAGCGAGATGGTGCTCTCCGAGCTGGCCCCGGGCGATCCCGGGAGAGGCGACGTCGAGCTGATACTCAAGTCCGGTACCAAGGCGAGCCTGCTCACGCACCAGCTCCTCGCCTTCAGCCGCAGGCAGGTCCTCGAGCCGAGGATCATGAACGTGAACTCCGTCGTGGAAGAGTCGGAGAAGATGTTCCGCAGGCTGGTGGGGGAGAACATCCAGGTGGTCACTACCCTCGACCCGTCGGTCGGGCCGGTGAAGATCGATCCGGGGCAGCTGCAACAGGTGATCATGAACCTCGTGGTCAACGCTCGCGACGTCATGCCCACAGCCGGGAGACTCACGATCCGGACGGCCCCGGCCGTTCTCGACCAGGCCCGGGCCAGCCGGCATCCGGGAGCGACGCCGGGCCCGGCGGTCCAGCTTGCCGTGAGCGACACCGGGACCGGAATGACGCCCGAGGTGATGTCCCGGGTGTTCGAGCCGTTCTTCACCACCAAGGGCCCTGGCAAGGGAACCGGCCTGGGCCTCTCCACGGTCTACGGGATCGTCCGGCAGAGCGGAGGGCTCATCGAGATCGAGAGCGAGCCAGGGGTGGGGAGCACGTTCCGTGTCATCCTCCCCGTGACCGAGGATCGGGTCCCGACCCCGGGGCTCCACTCGCCGGAGAGCACCCTCGCCGGGACCGGGACGATCCTGGTCGTGGAGGATGAGGAGATGATCCGCCACCTGGCCGTTCGCTGGCTGTCCAAGGCCGGTTACCGCGTGATCGATGCCGCGACTCCGGCTGACGCTCTGCGGGTCGCGGCGGATCCGGAGCTCACGATCGACCTTCTCCTGTCCGACGTCGTCATGCCGGAGATGAGCGGAACCGAGCTCGCCGGGCGGCTCCTCCCGACCAGGCCGGGGATGAGGGTCCTCTACATGTCGGGTTTCCCGGATCATCCCTGTTTCCCGTCCGGCCAGGTCCAGGAGGGGACCCCTCTGCTGCGCAAGCCGTTCACGTCGGAGCCGCTCCTCCGCCGGGTCAGGGAGGCCCTGGTGGGCTGAGGTCATTCCGGGTTGCCCAGGGCGCTGGACCGGACCGTCGCCACCAGCGGCGCGCCCGACGGCCCGGCCCTCGAATCGATGTAGGAAGGCGGATCGGCGTCCAGGGGGCTCAGGACGATCTCGCCGGGCCGGTCGACGACGACCCGACGGTTCGCCACGGACCTGAAGCGATGGCTCGCGACCCAGAAGGTGACCGGTCGGTTCCTGACCCGGGCATTGCCCGGCGGCGCCCCGGGGATCTCCGGCCGTCGGTCGCCGGAACCGCTGGTCTCCACCAGCACCCAGTCCCCGGCCTGGACGGTGATCCCGGTCCTGTGGAACGGAATCTGGGGAGACAGGATCTGCGTGGTGCTCTCCGGACCGCTTCCGACCTCCTTGAGGATCGAGACGACCAGTGGACCGGTCGAGGGCGCCCGGCCGGGGGAGCCCAGGGCGGCCCTGAGCCGCGGCAGCGCCGCAGGCCCCTGGATCCGGGCCAGGCCCAGCGCCACCCACAGCAGCTGTTCGGACCCGACCTCGCTGGTGGACCGGAACTGTGCCAGGAGCGATTCCAGGAGGGCGGCGGCCGGTCGGTAGCGGAGCTGACCCAGGGCGCCGGCCGCGGCGCACAGAGGCAAGGCGCCACCGGTGAACCGTTCCAGGATCCTCGGTGCCGCCGGCTGGAACCCCAGCCGCCCCAGCGCCCAGCACGCGGCGGCCCTGACGGTCGCGTCGGTGTCGTCCAGCGCCCTCTCGAGACAGCGGCCGGACCCGGAGGAGCCGAGGTTGCCCAGCGCCACCGCGGCGCTCCAGCGGACACCCGGATCCCCGGAGCGCGACAGCGCCGTCTCGGCCAGCCCAGCGTCGACGGCGGTTCCACAGAGTCCCAGGGCGAGCATGACGTCCGGTGCCGGCGAGGCCCGGGTCAACGCCGCGCGCAGTGACTCCCGCGCACCGGGCCCCGCGGCCAGGGCGAGGGCGAGAGCGGCCAGGCCGGAGGACGCCACGCCACCGGTGCGGGAGAGTTCACTCTCCAGAACCCTCAGGTCGTCGGGCTCTCCCAGGAGCGCCAGCCCCTTGAGGAGCGCCCAGGTGCGGGGTCGATCGTACGGACCGGGCTGATCGAGCCACCGGCGGAAGTGGTGCCGAGCTCGCCCGGGATCGCAACCGATCAGGGTGCCCGGCACGAGCCACCAGTCCGCCGACCGGTCCTGCCTGCCGGCGATGAGGTCGCAGGCGTCGGCCTGTCCGCCGGCGGCCAGCGCCTGGGCCGCGGCGGCCATCGCGGCGCCGGTTCTGGCTCCCTCGAATGCCTTCCTGGCCAGAAGCGCGGCGCGCTCGCTCCGGGTCCGCGAAAGACGGGCGGCCAGGTTGGCCAGGCCGTGCTGGCCCTGAGGGATCAAGGGCACCAGGAGCTCCGCAAGCTCCCGGCTCCTGAGCTCCTCGGCGAACGAAACGAAGGTGCCCAGCGTTTGAGCCGCCTTCCCGGGATACCGCCTGCAGTACCGGATCGCCGCCGGCTCGATCGCGGGATCCGCGACGGGGGGCCCGATCAGCGCGCCGGCCATCTGGGGGCCGGACGGGTCGAGTTCCAGGAGCCAGAGGTCCCGCACGGTGCGATCCTCGCTGGTCCGCGTCCGGAAAGGGTAGTCCGCCATCGCCGGCCGGCCGTCCCGGGACGAGAGCCGGAGATGGTAGAGGGTCTGAGGCTTCAGGTTGCGGAACAGGTGTCGAAAGGTGGCTCCCCGGCTCGTGCGCGCGCCGGCAGTCACCGGCCCCGCCTTCGAGGACTCGAGGATCTGGACCGTGAACTGCATCTCCCCGGGCAGATCGAAGTCGACCAGTACCCCGTCGTCGGAGGGGACCAGGTGGAAGTTCCTGACCATGGCGACCCGCCGGCTCCGGTCGAGCGGCCCGGCGATGGCCGAGGGCGCCGCGCCGGAGCGCGGGATACCCGGCGAGGGCGGACCGGGGACCGGCCCTGGAAACCGGAAAACGCCCAGCAGCGCCACGGTCAGCACCAGGGCCACCAGGACCACCAGGGCCACCAGGGCGATCCGCCAGGAGGGCCGACCCAGGGCGGCCGGGTCGCCGGCCCGGCTCTCGACCCGTGGGTGCGTCGCGGTGCCTCGACCCTTCCGGGCCTCCCCGACCGATCGCCTGCGGCACGTGGCCGCGATCGTCCCGGCCGAGGGGCGGACCGCCGGGTCCAGGGACACTGACCGGGAGATGAGCTCGCACAGCCATCCCGGAGCGTCCGGTCGAAGCTCCTGGATCGGCGTCCTCACCCCTTGCAGCACGCTCGCCAGGATGGCATGGGGAGCGCTCCCCTCGTGGGCGGGCCGTCCCGCAACGGCCTCCCAGAACGAGACGCCCAGCCCGTAGATATCGAGCTCCGGTCGATCGAGCGCGGCGTCGCCGAGAGCCTCCGGCGCCATGTACCGGAGCGTCCCCAGTCGCTCTCCAGCCACTGTCAGGAGCGTGTTGGAGTCGGTCCTGACCAGGCCGAAGTCCATGAGCTTCAGGTGTCCGGAGGCGTCGAGCATGAGGTTCGACGGTTTGACATCGCGGTGGACCATCCGGCGTTCGTGGACGTGGGCCAGGGCGGCGGCAGCCTGGCCCAGAGACGAGCTGATCTCCTGGTAGGAGAGGCGGCCACCGTCCCTGAGAATCGAGGCCAGGTCCCGGGCGTCCAGCAGCTCCATGGCGAAGTAGGGCTTGCCGGCCGGAGTCACCCCGAAGTCGAAGACCCTGACGATGTTGGGGTGGTTCAGCGCCGCCATCGCCTCGACCTCGCGCCGGAACCGGGCGGCCACCAGCGGCGAGATGTCCACCCCATCGTGGGGCATCTTCAGCGCCACTTCCCTGCCCAGCTCCTGCTGGACCGCCCGGTAGACGACGCCGAGCCCGCCCCGGCCCAGGATCTCCAGAAGCTCGTACCCGCCTTCCACGGACCGCTGTCGCTCCACGAGCAGAGTCTAGCCCACGCCGGAGAGGGTGTCACCGGGCGGTCGGCCGGCTCATGACCTCCTGGGGGGAGCGCTCGAGCCACCCCCGGACGCCGGGGCGGCGGGCGGTCGAGCCGGCTCCCACTCTTTCGTGATGTGACGCGACACCTCGGCCTTGAGCTCACTCAGCGTGGCGTCGCACCTCCCCCGCGCCTCGAGCTCCGCCGCCAGCCGGTCGAGGATCCGCAAGATGCGCGCGGCGCTCGCGGCGTCCCGGGCCGGCCCTGGCCCTCTGCAGAAGCCCCACAGCGCAACAGCCGCCTCTCCGAGCACCTTGCCGGAAGGGCCGGGCAACGCCTGGACTCCCTGCAGGAAGTCGGACACCTGCCCCTGATGCAGAGCGGTCTGAACGGACGAGGGCCACGGGGTCCAGAGGATCCGCCGGGCCAGGCCGAACACGACGTCCAGGATCCGGGCCGGGCAGACCACGGGCTCCGTGCGTCGGGCGCTCCGCCGTAACCCCCAGGTCGTGAGCTCGAGACAGGCCGCCAGCCGGCGGAGCTCGGCCGGGTCGGCCTGGACGCCACGAAGGCCCACGAGCGCCGCGCCCACCATGACGTCCCTCTGCTCCTCCCCTCGTTGTCGACACGATGATGCGACAGCGAGAGCATCCCTGGCTGCGACCTTGAGGCAGGCGTGCAGGTAGTGGGCTCGCACATGGGTCTCGGTCTCGCCGATCGGAACCGACTCGAGATCGGGGTACGCCTGGGCCAGCTTCTGGATCACCTGCTGCAATCGCATCGTGTCGGGAATGAGGTCCCTGTGGAGTCGCCGGGCGATCGCGCCCGCCTCCGAGGGCCGCAGCTCGTGCAGGTGCGTCCACATCCGGACGCTCTCCGATTCGCTGGTGGCCAATCGGGTCGCACCGGCCGAGACGGCCGTGTGGGCCTGGATCCACAGCTCGGACGTGGACGGGGCCGCTGCTCCCGGGCTGGAGCCGCCGGCGCTGGCGTCGCTGACCGGGCCCGCGGCGGGCGGGGTCCACCTACCGGCCATGACGCCCAGTGCGAACACGAGCGCGACCGCCGCGAGAGCGAAGACGACGGCACGCGGCTGGACGGCCCTGGAACCGACCCGGTGCTCGCACTCCGCCGATCTCCGCGCGGCCACCACCACAGGCTTCGGGCCGGGGGCCTTGTACTCCTGCGGTCGTGCCGCCTGGGTCGCGGATCGAGTGGCGGGCGACAGATCCCCCAGGATCGACACCACGGCTGCCCGGAGCTCCGACGCCGACTCGAACCGATCCTCGGGCATCTTGCCGAGCGTCCTCGACACGAGCTCGTCGACACGCGCCGGAATGGCATCGATCGTCGCGCTGGGCCTGGGAACGGGAGCCGTCGAGTGCTTGGCGATGAGGTCGGCGATGGTGCGGGCGGGATACGGTCGCTTGCCGGTCAGGAGCTCGAACAGGATGACGCCCAGCGAGTACAGGTCCGACCGCGGGCTCGCCGCACGGCCAGTGAACAGCTCCGGTGCCATGTGCGTCGGCGTACCGAGCGCCTGTCCCGCCACCGTCACCAGCGTCGTGGTATCCAGGCACCTGGCGACGCCGAGGTCGATGATCTTGTAGGTGGCCGGCTCGACCAACAGGATGTTGGCAGGTTTCAGATCCCTGTGGATGATCCCATGGCGGTGGGTCTCCTCCAGCGCCGACGCGATCTGGCGGACAGCCTCCAGAGCGAGCGGCCAGGGCATGGCCCCATCCCTGATCACGTCGGCGACCGTTCGTCCCTTCAGGTACTCGTAGGCGATCCACGGCACCTCGTCATCCATGTCGAAGTCGATCACCCTGACGATGCCGGGGTGGCTGAGCGTCGCGGTCAGCTGGGCCTCGCGCCGCAGGCGCACGAGCATCTCTCGACTCTCGATCAGGTGGGCATGGAGGAGCTTGACGGCGGCGAGGCGGTCCAGGGAGAGCTGGGTCGCCAGGAAGACCGTCCCGAACCCTCCCGCGGCGAGCTGCTCCCGGGGGACGAAGCGTGAGCGGCACCGTGGTGGAAACGGGTTGCCCATGGCTCGCGTCTGCGGGTCCGGTCACCCGGTGGCCCGCGTGCTCTATCCTCCCTGACAGAGAGTACACGGCGACGAGGCAAACTCCAAGCCGCAAGACCCGGCGCCTCGCCGGGTCCGAGTCGCGCCCCCGAGCGCGACCTCAATCCGGATTCCCTCCTCTTCCCTTCCCCCGAGCGCGATTCCAAATGAACCCGCTCCACTTCCTTGGTCAACCTCTGACGAGCAGTCGCCTGAACGTGTCGAGGGCACGGCGCAGAGCCGAGCCGCTGTCGTTCGAGGATGGCGCCACGGTCACGTCGACAGGACCGGGATTGCCGGCCCGCTCCTCCTCGAACATGTTCCGGACGCATGCGGCAAACCGCTGCGGCGCTGTTTCGCCCTGTCGGTTCACCGTGGCGGACGTGGCGGCCAGCGGGACCACGACCTCGTCGCGCCCCTCGAAGTCCACGGAGAACCGTTTCACCTGTCCGCCCCCCACCACGCGGGAGAGCGCGTCGGGAAGACAGACCCAGACGAGGTCTCCGTCCTTGTGGCCGCGCTCCAGCTTGACCCTGAGGTCCAGGGCGTCGCCGACGACGAATCGCCGCATGGCCCGACCGCCCTTCTCGACCGTGACCAGTACCGGCGCGCTGGACGCCAGGGCGGCCCAGTCCTCCTCCTTCAGGCGCACGACCTCCACGGCAGCCACCCCTTCGACCGCCGCGATCGCCCGGATCCCGCCGGTCAGCTCCGTGGCCTCGGTGATGCTCAGCCGCCGGCCGTCCACGTCGACCGTGCCGGCCCCGGCGCCGACCACGATGCGGGCGGCGCGCAGCTCCGACATCAGGGCGATGGCAGCCACCGAGTCGACGGTCGAGTAGAGCCGGCCCTCGTCCCCCAGGTCTTTCACCACCGAGTTGGCCAGGGCGAGGGCGGCCCGGCGATCGGCGGCTCCGCCGCATCTCAGGAGCGCCGCCGCGGCGAACGATGACTCGGCTCGCATCGCCACGGCGCCGGACAGATACGGGGACGAGGCGGTCTGGTCGAGCGGCCGACCCGCTGCGACGAGAGCGGCGTGTCCCCGCGCCCGCGCCAGGCCGCGCTCCCGGGACGCTCCGTCGGCGCCGAACCGGACCACCGCGTACGCCTCCTCGCAGGTGGCAGTGTCGGTCGGCGGCCACTGGAGCCGGTAGGCGCCGGAGGCGTCCTCCGCCATGGCCAGCCCCTCGTCGATCGCCCGCTCCAGTGCGGCGCCGGGCCCGGTCCGACCGCCCGCGCCCGCGCTTCCCCTGCCGCTCCGCAGCAGGGCGAGGTTACGGAGGTAGCGAGCGGCCTTGGGGCCGTAGTAGGGGTGGGGCTCGTCGACGCACTCCGGGTACATCTTGAACCCGCGACCCCTGAGCCACATCGAGGCCTCGCGACGCACCCCCGCGATGATGATCGCCTCGGCGCGCGCGCGCCGGTCGCCGTCGTCGCCTGCCAGGGTGTACATCGAGCACGCCGCGAGCATCTTCGCCGCCGTCTGCTCGCAGCAGGCGTGGCCGTAGTCCGCCGTGGCGTCGATCAGGGCGCGAAACGGCGCCTCCAGGCCTGGCAGAACCGCCAGCGACACGATCGTGGCGTCGCTCTCACGGGCGATCCGTTCGCCCGGCTCGAGCAGGCACAGCGTGCGGGCCAGCCGTCGCAGCCTCCCCGGCGGGTCGACCCGCTTCACCACCCGGTCGACGGCGCCGGTCGCGACCTCTTCGACGGTGGCGACGTATTCGCCCGGTCCGGCGAGAAACGCGAGCTCCGCCCGCCCGGCGGCGATCTCCTCGGTGGCGGTGACGGGCCGCCCGTCCAGGAGGATCGGGATCTGCACGCCGTCCCGGGCGACCCGCACGCGGAAGCTCGAGCCCTCGCTGGAGCCGACGTGGACACGACCCACGACCGTGTCCTCGGCGTGGCAGAACGGCGAGAGATCCAGGGAGACGAACGGTGCCTTGGCGGCGCGGAACCGGGTCCGAGCCTCGGCCCAATCGAGCCCGGCGAAGACGAACGCCTCGGCGACGTAGTCCGCGAAACCCGGGCCGAGCCTGACCACGGCCCTGGCGAGCCCGCCGGTCGCCGTCAACAGGCCGGCGAACAGGACTTCGGGCTCGTCGGTCGTGGCCGCTGCCCGGGGCGCGGCCGGACCGGCCTCGACCGCGGCTCCCTCGGGGGCGTATCCGGAGCCGTACGCGGGGCAGTGCCCGATGGAGTCACGGGTGACGTCGTCGTCGACGAGCGGGGCGCCGGTGCGGTACGCTCCCGTCATCCTCTCCATGGTCGGCGCTGAGCCGGGGATCGCCCCGCCGAACGGCATCCCCGTCATGAGCGGGCGGGGGATCTCCGGCGGTGGCGGCGGGATCGCCGCGGCCAGGGAGGTCGTGGCCGGGCCCACGGCCAGTCGCTTCCCGCACGCCTCCACCTGCGCCTTGACCTGACCGGCGAGACGGCTCATCGGCGTGTCCACAGTGGACAGCCGGGCGTCTTTGAGCACCAGGTAGACCGCCGCATCGCAGCGTCGGCCGGTCTCGACCTCCACGGCGATCTCCCCGCCGGGATCGCAGCGTTCGGGCACCTGGACGCGCGGCGCCAGCTCCTCCGGGGCCAGCACGGCTGCCCATCCCTCCCACGGCGCGCCGTCAGCGAAGCCTCCGACCGCCAGGAGCGACACCGGGCCAGGGCAGGCGATCTCCACGGTTCCGCCTGCCGGCACCGCCTCGACCGAGATCTCGCGGCGCCCCATCGTGAGCAGCGCCTCGAAGGGACCGGATCCCCGGAGCGAAGCCAGGACGTCGTCGTCGGCCATGTGCCGGAAGTCGTCGAAGCGGTCGTCCTTGGTGCCGGGGTCGAAGGTGCGGGCCCGGGCCGCGGCGGCGGCCGGCGCTACCGGGCAGGTCGCGTCGATGACCACGACCCGCACCGACTCGACGGCGACGCCGGCGATGAGCCGGGCGGTCCGGGTGTCGATCCGCTCCAGGCGGAACGGCGAGGCCCTCTGACCGGCCTCTTCCAGGTAGATCCCCCTCACCGGATGCGCTCCCTCGCTCGGCAGGAGCGAGCCGAAGACCTCGGTCCCGAGAGTGGAGAAGGTCGTGCGAGCCCGGTCAGCGGCTCGACTGCCCACGATCGGGACCGTGGCCGTGCGGGCCGCATCGTCGACGAGCTGGACGTTCACGGCGTGCGGGCCCTCGCCCTCCAGGGCGAAGGCCGCCTCGACGAGGCCGCCCCGGGCGTCGGCCCGGACCTCGGACACCCGGCGGCCACGTTCGGTCAGCTCCAGGCGAACGGCGCCGTCCACCGGGACGCCGAACGTCTCGAGGCGGATCGTGACCCGCAGGCGTGGCGGCTCCCCCTCGAGACGCCGCTCCACCATGCCTGCCACGAGCGGGGCCAGCCGGTAGTCGGCCACCGTGAAAGAGCAACCGGGCTCCTCCTCCGGGGCGCCGCGGAACCGCACCTCGTAGTCGCCGGTCGGGAGATCGACCAGCGCGGCGGTGGCCGCTCCGCGTTCGTCGAGCCGTACCGGGTGCCGCGTGAATTCCGAGCCACCGGTTCGCAGCTCCAGCACGGCTTCCGATGCCGGCGCCAGCGGGTCCAGGGCGAGGAGTCGGACGACGTCCCTTCCCTGGCGGTACAGCGCCTTGTCGCTGGTGACCGTGGCCAGACGCAACGCGGGCACGTCCAGCGGCTGGATCGACGCCCCCGGGAGCTCCACCGGGTCCGGACCGAGCAGCGAGATCGTGACCGGCCGGACCGACTCGCGCCCCAGGAGGCTCGCCACCCAGGCGAGACCCCGGGTTGAGAACGCCTTGCGGCCGAGGAAGGCGAAGGCGGAGCCGACGAAGATCTCCTTGCCGGCGGTCACCGCCAGGCTCCTGTCGTTCACGGTTATCCGGGGATCCGGTCTCATCGGCGCACTTCCCTTCGGCCGTCGTCGGCTGGCGGTTCCCTGGCGAGTCGGCTCGCCGGTCCCCGGTGGAAGGTAGCAGCGTGGCTCATCTGCGGCAAGGGGGCCGGGCTCCAGGATCCCCCACCTGGTTCGCGGAGTCGTGCCTGTGATCAGGCCCCGGCCTGGCTGCCGAGTCACCAAGGAAGTTGAGGGGATTTGCCTGAAGTCGCGCTCGGGGGAGGCGAAGAGGAGGGGATCCGGAGCTCACCGCCCGATCGGCCGGCGAGCCGACGACAGGGACCGCGGCGCCGTCACGATCAGCGTGGTCTCCCGGCTTCTGAGCCCCTTGTACTCGGTCCAGAGGAGCCACCGGTTCGTTCCCGGGCCCAGCGGTTCCACGGCGCTGGTCTCGAAGTGGCCGCTCCCGGACGGCGTGAGCCTTCTGCTGTCGGGCGCGCCGGCCTTCCTCATGAAGACCTCGCAGGATGCCAGGGACACGGTGGCGTGAATCAAGGTGACGAACCTGCGGCCCGGCGTCGTGGACACCCGGGACACCACCGGCGGAGGTGGAGGCCCCGTGATCAGCAAGGGCGTGGCACTGCTCCCGATCTCCCCGCGACTGGAGGTCACGGTGAAGAGGTTGTCGCCAGGGACCAGCGCCAGTGAGGCTCTGAACGTTCCGTCCCGGGTCGTCACGGCCACGGTCTGGCCTCCGGGGCCGGTCACGGTCACGGTGCTCGACGCGGAGACGTTCCCGGTCAGCTCGAGCCTGGTCCCGTCGGCGCTGAGCCGCTTCTCGACGATCCGCGGGGGCCGGGGCGTGGCGGCCGGTCGCGCACCGATGGGCCGCACGGTGGGCCGTGTCGCCCGCGTCACGATCGCCCCGGCGGGGGCGTCGGCCGGACGATCGAGGACGGTGGCCGCCGAACCGGTTCGCCCGGGCATGCCGGTCTTGTCCGAACCAGCGGCCATGGCCAGCGAGGAGAGCGCCACCAGCGCCACGATCCCGATGACGCCGAGCATCCCCCTGGCCGGCGCCCGGCAGCGTCTGACTATCGTGACAGGGCCCACGGGCAGACTGCGAACGCCCGTCCGGATCGCCCAGACCGTGATCCGATTGGCTCCCTCGACCAGCGGCACCGTGAAACCGAACTGCCCGGACGGGTCGACCTGGCAGTGCACGAGCATGCCGTTCACCAGGGACTCGATCTGGTTGTCGGGGGTCGACGCCCCGACCAGCTCCACCGTCGAGGAGAGGGTCTCCACCGGATGGGGCGCCAGTCGGGGAGGCGAGACCGCCCGGACGATCCGTACCGTGGCCGGCCAGCGACAGCACAGGCCTCGCAGCTCCGCGTGGACACGTACGAGGTTGAGCCCCTCGTCGACGTCGCAGGTCAAGGCGAACGTGCCGTCCGCCACGGCGGTCGTCCTGACCTCCCGCCGGCAGATCGACGCCCGGATCTCGCTACCCGGCCTGGCACGCCCCCGCACGCTCACCGACGGCCCGACGCACGAACACGGAGCCTCCAGAATCTCCGGCGGCGGCGGATACGACGTGATCATCAACGGCTCGGAGGTCCAGGATCCTCGGCGGGTCCGGGTCTCGGCGATGATCTGGTTCTGTCCCGGGAGCAGGGCCACCTCGTGGGAGAACATGCCATCCCTGTTCGCCCTGTTGGCGTGGGGAATCCCGTTGACGTGGATGACGATCGACTGCCCCGGACCGGCCTGGCCCTGGATGACCATCCGGTCAGAATCGACCGGCTCGGGCCTCGTGATCCACGTCGGAGCGCCAGTAACCTCGGAGGCCGGGCCGACCCACTCCTCGGTCAGATCGCCCGACGGGGGAGGAGCCAGGGCGCGGAGCACCTTCACGACCTCATCCGGGTTCTGGCAGCGCCTCTCCGGCTCCTGATCGAGCAGCCGGGCGATCACGGCGTCGACCTCTCGCGGGATCCGGGAATCGAGGCGACTTGGTGGCCGGGCGAGCCCCACGGGCAGCGAACCGGCCAGCAGTTCGTAGACCACCACGCCCAGAGCGTACAGGTCGGTCGCACGGTCGACCCGGCGAGGGTCCCACCTCTGCTCCGGGGCCCTGTACGGCCGGGCGCCCAGGATGGAGATCTTGTGGTCCGGATGCCCGTCGAACTCCTCGAGCACCGCGTCCAGAGCGAAACCCATGACCTTGAGGTGCAGGGACTCCCCGACCTTCTTCATCAGGATGTTCTCGGGTCTGAGGTCTCCGTGCACCAGACCGTTGCAGTGCGCGTGCGACAGGGCCTCCGCGATTCCGAGGGCCGTCCTCGCCCGGTCCGGAAGATCGAGGAGGCCCCGGTCCAAGGCGGTGCGCAGCGTGTGCCCGTCGACGTGCTCCATCGTGACATAGAGTCGTCCGTCCCGGGTCCGGCCCCGGCTCAAGATCCTGACGATCGACGGGTGCTGCAGCGCGGCGAGTGCCTGGAGCGTCGTCTCGAACCGGCCGGCTGCCTCCCGGTTGCCGGAGACGCGGTGGCCGAAGACCTTCATGATCACCTTCCGGCCGAGGTTCACCTGCAGAGCCAGCAGCACCACGGAGGCCCCCCGGCCGGACAGCGGCTCGAGGATCCTGTATTCGTCGACCTCGACGGGGGTGGCTCCGGAGTCCCGAGGCGTGAGGCCCACCGGTCCGGCCTCGGCGGCCAGCGTCCGCATCTGGTCGTGCAGCTCCACGGAGAAGACGAAGTCGCAGGATCGGCACGCGACGGAGCCGTTCCCGCGCCTTTGCGTGGCCCTGGACAGGCACAGAGGACAGGCGAGCGTTCCGGCGCCCGGGTCGTCCGCTTCAGCTCCGGTCCCCTGGTCCGAGCGCACAGATGCCAGCTTCATTCTCTCCCCTGGAAGGCGTGGAGGCCTACGTCGCCGAGCCCTGGAGACCCTCGGGTGGCCGGATCCGACGTGGCCGCCGGCGTCGAGGCCGGTCGCCGCCAGGTCCATAGCAATCCTCGGGCCAACCAGGAGACGGTCGATCGCCCGGACCGCCGGCCCGGTGGCAACGGTGGCCCGGTCGATTCCCGATCGGCGTCGCGGACGCTGGGAGCCACGGTTCCGGCGGTTCCAGGGCAGAGCCGGGGCTCCCTCGACCCGGGGGCGACCGTGGCCGGGCCGTGCGCCGATACGGAGCAGATGTTCGGAAACCGTACGCCCGGAGAGCCCGGCATCCTCGATCGATCCGGCCGTGATCGGGATTGTGGGAGAGACCCGGGTCCGGTACGATGGAGCCATCACGTCACGACTGACCGTTCCTGGAGCACCCCATGCCGGAACTCGCCGAGGCCACGCAATCGGTCATCGATTTCGCCCAGCAGCCGCTCACGGCCCTGGCTGCCCTGCCCGTCACCGAGGACGAGTTCTTCCAGGAATCCCGGCTGCGGAACCTGCTGGAGCTCTGCAATCGGGCCTCCGCGAGCTCCAGAAGCGACGTGGCTCGGGCGCTGGTTCCTGCGATCGCGGTCCCGGATCTGTTCCAGGGCAGCCGGGTCGCGATGCTGTGCGGGATCCTCGTGGAGTGGGGAGCCGACCCGACGATCGCCGTCCAGGCCATCCTGGACCGCCTGCCCGAGCAGGTCGTCCAGGCCAGCAAGGTGGCTCCGAGGATCGGGGGAAACGACCAGCAGCTCTTCGAGGAGGCCCCGGAGCAGCTGAAGGCGTGGAAGGGGCTGCCGTTCATGCTCCGCGCCGCGGTGACGATGCTCTCCCGCGATCGCGGCTCCCGTCAGGCAGCGAGGCAGAACCGGCCCCTTGCGGAGGCTCTGGAATCCCTGCAGTGCGCGCCGGTGGAGGTCGACTTCTTCTCCCGGATCCTCGGACTCGCCGACGGCGTGGAGTTGCTCGTGCTCTGCCCGGCCCAGGCCAGGGGGTTCCGGGTGCTCCTCGAGGCGGTGAACACGAACTTCCACCTGTTCACGCTGCTCCAGGACGCGCTGGTGGGTGCTTCTTCCGCGGGTCTGCTCGCCGGAGCTAAGCGCTACCCCCGGGTCGTCGCCGTGGCCAAGAACGAGCTCTACGTCGAAGAGGATCTCTACGACACCGCGCTCTGGAACTACCACGACTGGACCGGGCTGCAGCCCGACGGGACACTGGGGGCGAACGACCTGGGCTCCTGGATCTGGGGCGAGATGTCGCCCCTGGACATCCCGCTGTTCGACGGGTGCCGGGTGGTGCTCCTGGGTCCGCCCGCGCCCGAGTGCCGGTCCTGGAACAGCGGATTCTTCGCGAGCATCCACGAGGCGCTGCGGTGCAAGGTGCAGCTCCTCGAGGTGCTGGGACCGGGCGCCGTGGACTCATGGCTCGCCCGGATCCGGCAGGCTCCCCGTCCAGCAGCCGGAAGCTCCGTCGTGCCGCGTCCGGATCGCTGAGTCGTCCGGTCATGGCGACCGGGGCTCCCGGGCCGCCAGGATCCCCCGCCTGTTTCGCGGAGTCGGGCCTGTGATCAGGCCTCGGCCTGG
>JACQZM010000078.1 GCA_016213885.1 Candidatus Rifleibacteriota bacterium
GGCCCTCCACGCACAGCCGTCCGGGTGGGTCCAACCAGGGTCGGGCCGGCCTGCGGCGTGCACCGGGGAAGTCGACGGATCGGGTGGAGCGGTTCGCCGTGGCATCGCGCCCATGATGGCACGGTGGCCCACGGGATGCCACGGCCCATTCGATGATCCGCCGGCACGGCGGCGCGTTTCCCTCTGGGCGAGGAATGCGGAAGAGGCCCACCGCGACGAGGCACACCAGGATCGTCGAAAGCACGTGGAGCGTCGGGGTCTTCCCGGTCGATGGCCCCGGTGAGCCGGTGCACCGCTCGAGCGTCGTCCCTGTCGCGACCGCGGCGCAATTGACGACACGCCTCACGTGCGATACAATCGTGGATGGTGCGATACAGGAGATGAGAGACCATGCCGATGAGTCTTCGGATCCCGCCCGAGAAGATGGAACTGATCCGCAAGGCGGCTCGTAGAGCCGGCAAGACCAGGTCAGCCTTTCTCTTGGAGGCCGTGGACGAGAAACTGGGTCTGTCCGTGAGTCGCCAGGACACGATCCGGCGTATGGCCGGCTGGCTCTCTCATGAGGAGGCGGAGGAGCTCCGCGAATCGCTTGCGATCCTCGGGGAGGTTCACGCGGGAGACTGGGCTTGAAGCTCGTCCTCGACACGAGCATCTACATCGGTTTCGCGGCGGCGGAGCCGGAAGTCGTGGAGTTCCTGGCGACTCGCGGGGAACAGCTGTTCCTCCCTTCCATCGTCCTGGGGGAGCTGCACTTCGGCTTCCTCAAGGGGCGGCGCCAGGAGTTCAACCAGAAGAAGCTCGGACAGTTCATCGCCTGTCTGGACGTGAAGATCGTCCGGGTCGACGAGGACGTGGCGAGGAAGTACGGCCTCATCTATCTGTCCCTTCAGAAGAAGGGGACGCCGCTCCCCATCGATGACGTCTGGATCGGGGCCTGCTGCATGGCGACGGGAGGCACTTTGCTCACGAAGGACAGGCACTTCGAGGAGATCGAACAGATAGACACGGTCGTCTTGGAGCAGCCGGTGCCCCCTCCGGGGCGCCGTCGGTAGCGCTCTCCACCGAGAAGGCCCGCGAGCAAGCCAGCAGCTCGGAGCGGGAGACGACCTCGCCGGCCCGACTCCTGAGAAACGTGAGCAGGGAGCGCTCCAGCGCGGTCGCCACGATCTTGTGCCCCCCACGCCTGACCGTGCGGGCCTTGCGATCGACCTCCAGATCGGCCGCCCTGAGCGCCGGCCTCTCTGCCGATCGACGGCGCCTGACCGCCCGGATCCGGGCCAGCAGCTTCTCCGCGGCGAACGGTTTCGTCAGGTAGCCGTCGGCCTCGCAGTCGAGGCGCTTCACCCGATCGAAGACATCGACGAGACCCGTGACCATGATGATCGCCGACAGGGACGTCCGAACATCACGCGACTCCGCCCGCGATCGGATCGTGAAGCTGACTAGCTCTTGGGGTGAAAGAGCAGTCCGCGAACCCGTTCGAAGTGCTTCCTGTTGCGAGTGAGGAGCGGAACCCGAAGAGCAAGCGCCGTGGCCGCTATCAACGCGTCCGCGAGCGCGAGGCCGTCCTCTCCGTGCTCCCGCAGCAACGTCCCGGCCCGCACCGCGATGGACTCCTGGATGGGCACGCGCCGGAACAGCTCGAGGAACCGGACCGTCCCGGCCCGAACTCCGGGTTGGCTCATGAGCTTTCCAGCGTGCAACTCCGCGACAGTCACCACGCTGATGTACCCCGTCGACCTCCGGCGCTGGATCGAGTCCAACAGGCTCGACCATGGAGAGTCGGCAGAACGGAGGTGATCCACGAGAACGTCGGTGTCCAGCAGCACCTTCACTTCGCTCCGACCCTCCGTCTACGGCTCCGTTCGCCCGGTCCCCGCCTGAGCTTCTCGACGTACGCCACGCCGTCGAGCCGCGGGTCAGCCTGCCCCCACAGACCCGCGCTCGCCCAAACGACGTCCTCCGGCTCCAACAACGTATCGAGCTGCTCGCGCTCCAGGTAGATCTTGCGGGAACTGAGCCGAACCGGCCTCAGCCGACCCTCGCGGATATACTTGAACAGCGTGCTGCGACTGACGCCCAGATAGCGGGCGGCCTCTGCTGGTTGACACCGCTCTTTCTTCATCGGGGCTCATCCTCACCGTGCTTGAGTTTCCTCAAAGGAAGTATAGGATAGTGCAGGCATCACTGCAACTGTAATGCACTACTGCTCTCCTCGCCGCCTACGTCCGGCCGGTCGCGCATCGGCCCGTGAGCGGATCGATCCAGGCACGGGCATGATCAGCGTCCGGCACGTCTCGTTCGCCGTCGTCGAGGAGATCCCTCTCGATGGGAGGGGTCAGGCGGGGTTCCTGAGGCCGGTGCTGGTCATGGCTGACCCGATCGGGGGTCGGCCGGGATGCACAGGAAGCTCGATGCACCTCGGAGGGCCGACGTCGAGGCGACGGAGAGGCTCGAGAGCACGGGCGGGAAGGACCAGGCTGATCCGACCCAGCGAGCCGGCAGCTCATGGAGTGTACACTGCCCTGGAGCGGAATGTCGCAGCCCCCGTGCCATCTGGGCTCTTTCGGACCAGTACGCTCCTTCCACCGACCGCGCACGGCATCCGGCTCGTCTGACGCCTCGTGCCGCTCCCGGAGCGTGTCGGCGGCGGCAGGCGCCCCGCCATCAACCTGTCGCTCCCTCCTCGCCCGCGTTGGCACCGCGATTGCGTGGGTCGCGGGCGAAGACCGGGACGCTGCGGGAGGTATGGAATGATCTTCGAGCGTTGGCCTGCTGCACTGGTGAGACTGCTGGCGGTGTGCGTCGTGCTGGCGGGGAGTCAGGGCTGCGGGCCAGTGGATCAGGCCGGGGGAGGCCTCGGGGACCCGGCCGCAGGCGCATCGGCGCCGGGAAACCCGACCGGGCTCGCTCAGCCCTCTGCTCCGTCTACCGGCCAGCCTCTTCAGAACCCGATCGCCACCTCGTTCGCGCCGTCCAGCCCGACTGGCGGCGCCGGCTCGGGCAGCTTCGAGAAGATCCTCGCCAAGGGCCCGAAGTGGAGCTGGGTCTGGCAGTACACGGGACAGCCCGTTTCGACCAGGGCCGATCTCCACGTGCTGGACGGGTTCGACCACTCCGCCGGGGACTACAAGCAGATCGTGGACAAGGGGAGCTTCCCGGTCGCCTACTTCAGCTGTTCATTCGAGGGCTGGCGGCCGGACGCCGGCAAGTGGACCGACGCCGACAAGGGCCCCAAGATGGACGGCTGGGATGAGAACTGGCCGAATCCCGGCGGCCCCAACTTCTGGTCGATCATGGAAGCCAGGCTCGACTACATGCGGGGCAAGATGGCCCAGGTGACCGGAGGGACATTCGTTCCCCGGTCCTGCGGGATCGAGTGGGATAACGTCGATCTGTACGACAGCATCGGCCTCGGCCACGCCCGCGGGTTGGAGTTCCTGCAGCGTCTGAAGAGCCTGACCGAATCCAAGGGGTTCATCTTCGCCCTGAAGAACTGCGTGGAGATGGTTCCCGACCTGAAGGGCGTCGAGCTCTACGTCAACGAGCAGGCGCAGCAGTACGGTGAGATCGCCACCTATCAGAACGTGGGAGTGACGTCTCCGGTGCTGAACGTGGAGTACGAGAGGCCGAGCTCCAGCCCCGGCTACGTGTACACGCTCTACTACCCCGACCCCAAGAAGATCGACGGGAACGGCCTCCCGGTCAGCTGAGGGCGATTGACCGTTCAGATAGGCTCGAGCTTGTCGAGCCGGACGGTGATCCAGGGTCCCCCGCCTGTTTCGCGGAGTCGGGCCTGTGATCAGGCCTTGGCCTGGCTGCAGGGTCACCAAGGAAGTGGAGGGGATTCATCTGAAGTCGCGCTCGGGGGCGCGACTCGGATCCGGCGAGGCGCCGGATCCCGGTGATGGACTGCGCCGGCGCGCATGACTGGCCCATCAAGGTCTCGCACACCCCGCAGGACGCCCCACCTGCACCTGCACGAAGCGCAGAGATCATCCCTGGAAGACTTGCTGGAATTGGAGGACCACTCACCGCGGAGGACGCCATCGAGGCCGCCCGGACTTGAGGGGACATCATCGGAAAGGACAGGACCACGGCATGGCGAATCGCAATAGAGGCAGGGAATGGGACGCCTGAATGGGACCCGCCGCACAGTCCAGGTGAGCGTCCTCGCTTTCATCCCACGATCGATGGGAAGAGAACCGGTGGGCACGTGATGTACTGACACGTTCGAAATTGCTGGAGAAGTAGGCTGAGCATGGCGGACACGTCGCTCGAAGAGTACGAACGGGCGCTCCAACAGTGCGGGGGCCGGCGCGAGGATCTCACGCAGCGGGACCGCGGAGCTCTGCTGCAGGAGTGGCGCAGCGTCTATGCGGCGCGCCTCTTCGCTGCAACGGGCCGGTGGAAGCACTCGAAGCACGAGTGGCACCTGTTCAGCTTCGGATACGTGACATCTCTCCGCAGCAAGCGGGCGATGGCGGAATATGCGCGCCAGGCTGCGGTCGACCTGATCGTCTGGCCGGAGTCGCTCCACCTCCCGGTTGTACGGCTCTCCGGGAGCTCGCTGCCGGACTTCAGTGGGACGGGCCTCGATGTGTACGTCTGGCCGGCGGATCTGAGCTGGGTGATGGCGTTCACGCACGAAGACTCGTCAGGGTATGGTCCCTACTTTGTACCTCGTGAGTGGGCAGCTCTTGAGGATCGACCCGATTCTCGAGCGCCGCTGTCTTGACCCGTGAATCAGCGGTCTCCGTGAATCAGCCGTCTCGATGGATGCAGATCCAGGAGAACCTGGAACAACGGCGGCGCCGCGGGTCCGGGAAGTAGCACGCTCCGGATCGGAGTGCCGCGTCGGCCCGGCGGCCCGGTTTACAGCGCTGCCCCGATCGGGTAGTCTTGTCGTCGACGGCGCCGCGGCGCCGGCAGCGTCATGAAGAGCGAGATTCCGATCCTGGTCCGTTACGCGGAGACCGACCGCATGGGCGTGGTCCACCACGCCAGGTACTTCGAGTACCTGGAGATGGGTCGGGTGGACCTGATGAAACGCACGGGCATCTCGTACCGGGAGCTCGAGGAGAGGGGAGCCCTCTACCCGCTCGTCGAGTCCTGGATCCGGTACCGCAAACCGGTCACCTTCGACGACCCCTTGACGCTGATCACATGGTACCGCCGACTCACCAGGACCCGTGTCACGTTCGCCTACCGCCTGCTGACGCAGGCCGGAGCGACCTGCGCCGAGGCCCTGACCATGCACGCCCAGATAGACGGCCGAGGACGGCCGCAGCCTCTCGACGCCGCGGTGGCCCGGGCGGTCCGGGAGAACCTGGTCGACGAGGACCCGACGCCTTCCAGGCTCTGGACCACCGATCGATGACAGATCTCGGGGAGGTGGATCACCGGTGGAGTGGTTCGGTCACTGCGGGAAGATCCTGGACGTCGACCTCACGACCGGCACCCTGACCGTCCTCGAGCTCGACCGGACCGACGTGACCCGGTTCATCGGCGGCGCCGGCCTGAACGCCTGGCTCCTGTACCGGGCCTCGAAGCTGCCGGTCTCGCCGCTCGACCCCGCGGTGCCGCTCATATTCGGCTCCGGCCCGCTGGTGGGGACCGGCTTCCCCTCGAGCGCCCGGTCCACGTTCACGACCATCAGCCCGCTCACAGGCGTCTTCGGCGACGCCAACGGTGGCGGGCACTTCGGCCCGGTGCTGAAGCGCGCCGGCTTCGATCACCTGGTCATCCGTGGCGCTGCGGAGCGCCCCTCCTACCTGCTGATCCAGCCCGGGGGGAAGCTCAGCCTCGAGAACGCCGATGACGTGTGGGGCCTGGAGACTGCCGGGACCGACGAGGCGCTGACCAGGAGGCACCCCGGCAGCATGGTGGCATGCATCGGCCCCGCCGGTGAGAAGCTCGTCCGGTTCGCCAACATCTCCACCAGCGCCGGCGGCAACTCCTGGTCCCGCACCGGTGTCGGGGCCGTGATGGGGTCGAAGAAGCTCAAGGCGATCGTCGTCAAGGGGGACGGGAAGGTGGCTGTCGCCAGCAAGGACGCCTTCGAGGCGCTTTCGAAGCGTTTGAACGACGAGGCCGACACGGGCTACGGCGGCCAGCTCATGGCCCGGTGGGGAACGATCCAGCATGTCACCCACTTCGCCGCCATGGGCCTCCTCTACAAGAACAACTCCCGGCGCCCGGCAACGCTGGCCGACGCCTCCAGGGTGGGGTTGCCGGCGTTCCTCGAGTCGCAGCCCCACAAGGACCACGGCTGCTTCCGCTGCCCGCTGAAGTGCGAGAAGGCGTTCGAGGCCCGGCGCGGCAGGTACGCGGGTGAGGCGGTCCCCAAGTACGAGCTCGGCTTCGCGTGCTGCCTGGGTCTCAACCTGGGCATCGACGACATGTCTGCCGTCATGCGGCTCACGAACCGCTGCAACCAGCTCGGCCTGGACATCGTGGAGTTCGGCGGCGTCGCCGGTCTCGCCATCGATCTCTTCAAGCAAGGCATCCTGACGCCGTCCGACGTGGACGGTCTGGAGCTCGACTTCGGCGCCCCGGAGCCGATCGAGGTGCTGGCGCAGAAGGTCGCGACACGGGAAGGGGTGGGCGCTCTGCTGGCCGACGGGGTGAGGTCGGCCGCGGAACGGATCGGCAAGGGGGCCGACAGGTACGCCATCCACATGAAGGGCATGTGCGAGCCGGCCCACAGCTGCCCCCTCTTCATCCTGTCGTTCTCGGTCGCGACCCGGGGCGGGGACCACCTGAAGGGGATGCCGATCATGTGCCTGAGCCCCCACAACATCGCGCTCGCCCGGCACTACTACGACGCCACCGAGCGGAGCATGGACCTGACCTCCCATGACGACAAGGGCCGGGTGGTGTGGTGGCACGAGAACTACAAGACCGTGGTGGACAGCCTGGGGACCTGCTTCTTCACGGCCACGGCCCTGGTCTCCATGGGGTTCCTGCTTCCGGACCAGCTCGCCGAGGCGTTCCGGCTCGCCACGGGCGTGACCACGACGGCCGGCCAGATCCTGGAGGCTGGCGACCGCGGATACCAGGTGCAGAAGGCGTTGAACGCCAGGCTCGGTGTCGATCGATCCACCGACCGCTTCACCACGAGGCCCGAGCCCGACTCGTGGGGGCAGGGTGTCGACCTGGACCACCCGGGCATGCTCGACGAGTACTACCACTACCGCGGCTGCTCCAGGGACGGCCTGCCGCTGAGGGAACGGCTCGAGGAGCTCGACCTGGCCGCCGTGGCCGACGACCTGGAGCGCGAGGGACGGCTGGGCAAGGGGCCTTGCCTGGGCACCTACCGCTCGATCAGGTCGAGCCCCGCCCGGGACTCCGCCGGGCTCAACCCGATCGCGGCCACCATCAGGTCGCTGATCCAGAGGGGCGTCATGGGACTCCTGCACTCGCCCCGGGTGGTGGAGTTCCTGACGAGGGCCAGTGTGACCATGTGGCTCGCCGAGCGTCAGGAGCGCAGGAGGCTCGCAAAGCACCGGACGGCGCGGGGTCCGTAGCCCTGCCGCTCTCCACCTGCGGCGGGCCGCGCGGTCCGGGCGGTGCTACGCTGAGGCGCGGCGGGCGAGATCCCTCTTGATGATGCTCTCTGACGCCCAGCAGGAGGTCGTCGAGGATGACCGGACACCGGCCGGAGAGCGGGGCCGGGTCGGCCACGTCGGCGGAGGGATCCGACGCCTCGTCGATGGTGAGATCGAACCGCTCGACCAGGTGCCTGAGGAAGTTACCCAGGCCCTGGGAGCAGCGGCTGTTCTCGCGAGTGCTCTCTCCCGCCCGGATCAGTCAGCCGCTCTCTGCTGCGGTCACTCGACTCTCGCGCCAACAATCTGAACTCCTGCGTGCTCCTGGATCTGGTGAACAGAACCATAGCCGCAGAGGCTCCGGCAAATGCCCTCATCTCCGTCCACGTCGGCATCTCCCCCGACGGCACCTACCCGTTCATTGCACTTCCCGGGTCCACGAACCCTCGCCAGTGCGTCGTCTCCGGTGACGGCAAGAGCGCCTTCGTGGTCAGCCGCCAGGACCACCGTCTCGCAGTGCTCAAGCAGCCGTAGGTCGTTTGCCCGAGAGGGCGCGGCCCGAACCGTCGCGCTCGTGGTGCCACCCCGATGCTCTGCCGCACGACCAGGCGCCGCCTCCAGCCGGCGGCCGACCTCGCCGCCCCCGACATCTACCGGTCGGCGCCCACGAGCGTCCGCAGTCGCCTCAGCAGCTCGTCACCTGTCTCGCATTCGACGACCCAGTCTCCGGCACGGCCCAGATCTGCTGTCTCGTGTACTCGTTCGAGGAGTTCCCCTCCCTCGGCTGCCGCCTCTGCCCCGAAACGAGTCTGAATCAGACGCACCAGGAGCTGACGCTGTCCCGACTTGACCCCTTGCTCGATCCCCTTCTCGATCCCCTTCTCGATCCCTTTCTCGATCCCTTTCTCGATCCCGATCCGTTCGACGGTGGTGACATATGGCATCTTCAATCCCTCCTCGAATGAGTGCAGCTCCTCCCAGAACCGACGATCCAGATCGTCCGGCAACGCCATCACCCAATCGATGAATCTGAACAGCTCCAGAATCTCCCCACGGGAGAGGCCTCTCTCGTAGAGCGCCTTCACCAGTCCCCACTTCCACCGATAGCGACTCTCAGGATCAGAAGCCGTCTCCATGGTCTTCAGATGCGCCATCACGACCACGGCAAACGGGTTCTTGCTCTGCTCGAGAACCGCCCAGCGTGTGGAATAGTCCAGCAGCTTCACCACAGGAAACTGAACACCCACGTGGCTGCCCCAGAGATCGTACTCGTAGCGGTCGGGACGCCAACCGGGGTCGTCATCGGCCAGCACGGCCAGACTGGCTACCTTGCGATCATAGCGGTCGAAGAGCCGGTAGTTGTAGACGTACATCCGCCTGGCGAACTCCGTGTCCCTCTGGCCCTGGACCTCCACGTGGACGAGAACGAACTCTTCCTCCCCGTCCTTCCGCCACACCCGCACCAGCTTGTCGATCAGTCGGCGCCCCAACTCCGCGTCTCGGACCACCTTCTCGAGCTCCTTGTCCAGGAACTCGTGGCCCTTGGTCCAGTCGATCCCGTCGTGGGCCACCGGAAAGAAGAAGCTCAGAAACGCCTGGAAGTAGGCTTCCAGAGCCTCCTTCCAGGGAGTGTCGAAGTCTGTGTTCACGGTCGCACCCCTCTCGCCGTATCCGTCCCTGTTCTCAGAATACGCCCTACGGCCTCCCCGGACAACGAGCTGTCGAACGACACGAGCAGCCGGTGGCACTGTCCAACCACCGGCCCGGGATCTCGTCGGGCTGAGGCGCCCCGGGACCTGCCGTCCGTTCGGACCGTCCGAGGCGCTGTGGCACGGCCGTTCCTACCATGTGAACGGAAACGCCGTCTCCAGAGCGGCCGTGCTGGCCGAAGGGTCGATCTCGAGTCCACAGAGGCCGGCGTGTGCGGAGAAGACCTGCCGGGCGACGCTGGCCACCTTCACCTGGAAGGTGGCCGCCAGCCGGGCGAGGCGGCCGCTGTCAGCGGCCGATCGAGCGTGACGGACCCGCGGCAGCGAGGGATCGAGGCGGCGCCGGGCGTGGTCCAGAAGCGTTTTCCACCGGTCGAGATCCGGCGCCGGGATCATCAGCGCCGGCTCGGGCAGTAACGTGTCCTCCCCCGGTCGCGGATCGTGAGTCACCGTGGCCGCGGCAGGGACCGAGAGCGCTCGCAGCATGTCGAACGCTCCGTGTAGTCCGTGACCCTCCCGGGCCTGGCCTGCAGTCGGAGGCTCCTTCCCACGGCGGCGAACGACCTCGGGCGGTGCTCCGGGACCGGCGCCACGCATCGGCTGATGACCAGAGTAGTCTGTGCGCCCCCGACCGACTCCCGATCGAGTCCGCGGTGCCCTGACCCGACCCGAAAAAACCGTCTTCATCCATCCTATCCTCCCATCACGGAGTCGGGGACCCTCTTCACGGTGCCCTGCGAGGCGGTGTACAATCTGCACCCGGCGGTGAAGCGGACGGCCCTGGTGGGCGTCGGCGAGCGGGGTTCGCAGAGGCCCGTGATCTGCGTTGAGCTCGAGCAGGAGGGCGACCGGAAGACACTCGAGCGGGAGATCCTCGACCTGGGTCGGGCTCATCGCACACCCGCGAGATCTCCGAGCTGCTGTTCCATCCGGGGAGGGCGGCCGCGCCGCGCCGCCGGCTGCTTCGCAAGAATGACCGTGGACCTGGTCCACGAGGAACAGGGGCCGGTCCGGCTGCCCGGACCGACGGCGTCACGATCGATCCACCAGCGAGAGTACCCGCCTCCGGCGCTCCGGGTCGATCAGGCTCCGGCCTCCTGACCGCTGTCGGACCTGGCCGGCGGCAGGGTGAACGTGAAGCAACTCCCCTTGCCCTCCTCGCTCTCGACCCAGATTCTCCCCCCGTGCAACTCCACGAACTGTCGTGTCAGGGCGAGCCCCAGACCGGTCCCGCCCGCACGGCGGGTGTACTGGTTCTCGACCTGCTCGAACGGTTCGAAGATGCGCCTGAAATCCTCGTTCTTGATGCCGACGCCGGTGTCGGAGACGGAAACCGCGACCCAGCGGCACTCACCCGGCCCGGCTGGCTGCGGCACCCCCCGCACCGGCTCCGGCGGGGCGATGAACCGTGCCGTCACGGTGACCCGGCCGCCGTCCGGAGTGAACTTCAGAGCGTTCGATAGCAGGTTCAGCAGGATCTGCCGCACCTTCCGCTCGTCGGCGACGATGTACTCCGGCCCTTCGTCGAGCTTCGTCGAGAGCTCGATCCGGTGGTTCACCGCCTTGTGGGTGACCATCGCGAGCGACCGCGACACGAGCTCGGGCAGGGAGCACCGGGACGGGTCGAAGTCGATCTTGCCGGACTCCACCTTGGCGAGGTCGAGGATGTCGTTGATGAGCGAGAGGAGGTGCTGGCCGCTCTGAAGGATGTCGGTGACGTGGCTCGCCTGAGCCTCCGTCAGCTTTCCGGTTCGCGGCTTGAGCAGCACCTGGGAGAAACCGATGATCGCATTCAACGGGGTGCGCAGCTCGTGAGACATCCCGGCGAGAAACGTGCTCTTCGCCTCGCTCGCCCTGGCCAGGTCGTTCATGAGTTGCCGCTCCCGCGACACGTCCCGGAACACCTCGACGGCGCCCCCGAATCGCCCGGCAGCGTCGAACAGCGGCGCGGTGCTCACCGACAGCGCCACCTTGTGGCCGTCCCGGTGAAAGCCGAACATCTCGCCCTGCCGCCTTGGTTGCCCGGTCTGCCGGACGGCCGTGAACGGACAGTGATCGGTGTAGCAGAGGTGATCTCCCTTCGAGTCGACGTGCTTGAAGAACTCGGCGCACGGCCGGCCGATCACCTCTTCGGCCGGGTATCCGACGATCGCGGTGGCTCCCAGGTTCCAGGAGACGACCCTGTTCTCTTCATCGACGGTGTAGACGCCGTCGGCGATGCTCGCCAGGACGTTCTCCGCGTACAGTTTCTGGATCGCGATCTCTCCGGCGAGCTTCTCGGCACGTCGCTGGACCTCCTGGTGCGCGCGGGCGTTGTGAATCCCGATCGCAAGCTGGTTGGCGACCATCGTCATGAGCCGCACGCTCTCGGCGGTGAACCGGTTCGGCCTGAGACTCTCGGTGACCATGATGCCGAGCAGCTCGTCGGACGCCACCAGCGGGGTCATGATGAGGCCCCTGACCCCCTGGACCTTCAGGAACTCGGGGATGCCGGCCGCGATATCCAGGGCCAGTACATCCCGGACCAGGACCGATCGGCGGGCTCTGAACTCCGCCATGGACGGCTCGCCAACGTCGGTCAAAGAAAGGTGGTACGCGTCCGCGTCCGCCGACCAGCGGCGGCTGGCAACGCACCTCAACTGTTGCCGATCCTCGTCCACGAGGAACATCATGCGAGGGCCGTCTGCCGGCACGATCTCCTCGATGATCTCGAACGCGGACTCCAGCATCACCTTCGGGTCCAGCGCGGTGACCAATTTCTGCGAGAGATTGAGCAGGGCGCTCTGCTCCGCCACGTGGGTCATCCGCATTCGATCCAGGAGCTTGGCGTTCTGGATCGCCAGGCCAAGCTGATGGGCGATCGTGACGAGACTCCGCTCGTCGGCATCCACGAATGGCGTGCGGCCGGACACTCGCGTGACGATCAGGCCGGCGACGACCTGCCTCTGCACGAAGATCGGGACGCCCAGGAGAGGACCGACCGAACCCTGGCCGTCGGGCAGCGTCTTCGCCAGCGGGTGCTCCTTGAGTTCATCCACCCTGACGGGCCGCTTGGACCGGAAGACCTCCAAGTGGAGGCTCGCCTTGGCGGGATAACTCTCGGCATCGACTCCTGCCCAGTAGACCTGGGACGACTCGCCCGCGATGGGAGTCCTCGATTCAGATGTGGCCATGACCTGGTCGGTGCTGGTCGGTGTCGGCGGATTCGACGGATCGAGCTGGATTTCGGCGTAGTCGGCGTCGACCATGCGTCGCGCCCCTTCGGCAACCGTCTGGAGGGTGACGTCGATCTTGACCGTGGAGCTGACGGCCACCGAGAGGTCCAGCAGCCCGGTGGTGCGCCTGTTCGCCGCCTGCGCCTCCTGGTGCAGAGCCCGATACTCGTACCCTCGCCGGGTAAGATCCTCCTCCCGCCCGAGGGCCAGTCGCTCGAGCCTGGAGTACGACTCCTGGATCCTGCTGGTCATGTCGTTGAACGCCTGCGCTAGCTGGCCGGTCTCCCCGTCGGGATCCACGGGCAGGCGCAGCCCCAGCTTGTCGCTCCGGAGCTCGCCCAAGGCTCCGGCCAGGCCCAAGAGCGGACGGGTCACCCTGCGCGTGAGCGCGCGCCCCAGCACCCAGGAGATCCCCAGAGCCAGCAGGGCCGCACCGCAGCAGACCGCCTTCCACCTCATGAGAAGCCAGGAATGGTGGGCGCCCAGGTCGCCGACATCCAGGGCCGGCTGCTGCGCGTGGCTCGCGACGATCTCTCGCAACGTGAGAAGACCGACGACGGACAGCAGCACCACGCCAGCAAGCCCGGTGAGGAAGAGAGCCAGGAAGATGCTGGTGCGGACCGATGAGATTCTCATCGTTCGACCGCCGGGCCGTGGAGTCTACAGTGACGGATCCGTAGCATCGGCGTCACGCCTCTCGACGATCGTGCTGCCGCGTCGCCTCATCATCGCGGCTCCTGGCCCTTGCCGATCACACGCTCAAGCTGCTCCACGAAGAGGTCCACGTCGATCGGCTTGGTCACGAACCCATCGCATCCGGCCGCCCTGGCCCTGGCCGCGTCCTCCTTCATCGCCGCGGCTGTCACGACGATCACCGGGATGTGGGCGGTCTCCGGGTCGGCCTTCAGCTGCCGGGTGGCGGCGAGGCCGTCCAGGTCAGGCATCTGGATGTCCATCAGGATGAGGTCCGGTCGTTCACGCCTTGCCAGCGCCAGGGCCTCACCGGCGGAGCGCGCGTCCAGCACCGAAGCGTCCTCCCCCTCGAGGAGCGCCCTGAAGAGCCTCAGGTTGATCTCGAGATCGTCGGCGACCAGAACTCTCTTGTCCTTCAGGCTCATGACTCTCTCCGGACCGTGGTTGGAGGAGACCGTTTCGGGATCGGACGGCCACCGGCCGGGGACTGCCCTGGTGGAAGTGTACCTCACCGGTCCAACCGGAACCAGATCCACAGCCGGCCCGGCTCCACGGGGTTGCACGAAACGCTGCACGCGCATATACTCCAGAGGGCGTCTGCGACGATCGAGGGCCGACCGTCTCTTTGAGCATCGAGTCCGCGGCGACGGATGATGATCCCGGCACCCCATCAATGAACACGCCGAACACGCCAAACGAGAAGAGACGACCGGTAGTCCTCATCGTCGACGACGAGGCCAGGAACCTGCGACTGCTCGATGCGCTGGTGACGCCGCTGGACGTGGAGGTCATCTCCGCGACCAGTGGCCAGCAGGCGCTGGAACTCACGGAGAGCCTGGCTCCGGATGTCATCCTGCTGGACATCATGATGCCCGGACTGGACGGGATCGAGGTATGCCGCCGGCTCAAGAGCAGGCATGAGCTGAGGACGATCCCGGTGGTCTTCGTCACGGCGCTGACGGACGCGGCCACTCAGGCCGCTGCGATCGAGGCCGGCGCGATCGGGTTCATCACCAAACCGGTCCAGGACGTGCTGGTGGAGGCGAGCGTCAAGAACGCCCTCCGGATGAAGGAGCTTTCGGACGAGGTCGAGCGACTGCACCAGCACCGCGAGGCGCTATCCGGGATGATCGCGCACGACATCCGGAACCTCGTGCAGATCGTGCTCGGCTACGCGGAGATGGCTCAACGAGTGTTCGAGCTGCCCAAGGCGCTCAAGAATATGTTGGCTCCCATCCCTCCGGCGGCCAGGGAGATCCTGATGATGACGACATGCCTCCTCGACCTCTCCAAGCTCGAATCCGGAACCCTCTCGCTGACCACCGAACCGCTGGACGTGCTGGAGTGCGCAAGGGACAGGGTCGCCATGATCTCATCGAGGGCGCACGAGCAGGCACTCGGTCTGGAGGTTGCCGATCCGGGCAACCGCCTCGTGGCCCGAGCAGACCGCTCGCTCCTGACGCGCGTCATCGACAACCTGCTGTCCAATGCGGTCAAGTTCACTCCCCCTGGAGGGACAGTCCTGGTCGATGGTGCCTTGTCGACACGGCACGTCGTGCTCGGCGTGACCAACGACGGGCCCCCGATCCCTTCGGAGTATCACCGCCGGATCTTCGAGAAGTTCGCGCAGCTCGAGGTTCGCAAGGCCACCGGTCTCAAGGGAGTGGGTCTGGGTCTGGCCTTCTGCAAGGTGGCAGTCGAGGCGATGTCGGGCACGGTCGAGGTGGAGTCTCCGGTAGCCGGCAGGTCCGACGGCGCGCGCTTCACGGTCCGGTTGCCTGTTGACGAGTGTCGGGGGTGACGTTCCCGGTCAGCGCTGCCGGGCCCGGCGGAGCGGGTCGACAGGGCTCCATCCGTCCAAGCGGCGGCGAGTGTGCGGCCCCGCCGAGCGACGTCGCTCGCGAGATGGCTCTGGAGGTCCGGACAGGACCTGGTGACGAGCCTGGCCGAGCTGGCGAGGCGGGTCCCCTGTCGGGCGAATCACTCGCCCCCGGCTCCCCGGCAGCCGTTTCCTCGAACCCGACACCCCGACCTTGCGTCCCTCGTTTCCGGAAGGGCGAACGTCGACCATGGCCGCTCCCCCGCAAGAGCAAGAGGGCCGCTGACGCCGCGGCCGCGCCGGAACGGACGCTGCCCGAGAAACCGCGCGGCGCGGTCGGAACGCGCCCGCTCGAGCCTGAGGGCAGTACGATCACGACGAGTACAGGGCTTGCGAAGACACGCTCCCGATCGTATTCCCCAAGACAGGACGGTGCCAGCGACGATCCTCTGCGACAGGGCCTCTCGATCCTCGAAGATCGACGGAGTTGGCCCGGGGAGGATCGTTGCCTTAATGCTCGGGGAGGTGAAAGCCGAGGTCCCCGTCACCCGTCGAGGTCAGGGAGGCTTCCATGCCGAGTGAGGTCGCGATGTGCATCGGCCCGTTCGAACGACGCCGGGGACGATTCCTGTCCGTCGCCGCCCTGGTGGCACTCCTGGTGCTGTGGGCCTCGAGCGGCGCAGGCTTGCCGGTTCGCGTCATCCGAGGGTCATGTCCCCGGCACGCCCGTCCCGAGGGCCGGGTTCCCGGCGCCGCCCTCCTCTGCCCGGGTTTCCAGCCCACGGTCGACTGCGAGGTCGCGCGCCTCCGGATCAGCAGAGGGATCTCGCACCAGACCGCCGGCCGGATTCCCGATGCAGTCAGCGACTACCTGGCTGCAATACGGCTCACGACCAGGCCAGGCCGTGAGTGTTCCTCGGGGCCCGGCGCCGGTGCGCGGGCCGTAGCCGCCGGCGTCGAGGCCGAAGCTCTGGAGCGATTGCTGACCGTTCTTCGCGCGGGCCCGGTCCATCCGATCCTGGCCGAGCTCGTGCTGACGCAGACGGCTCTGTGC
>JACQZM010000017.1 GCA_016213885.1 Candidatus Rifleibacteriota bacterium
GCCCTGGCCGCGGCCTGGTACGCCCACGGCTTGGCGTCCGGGTCCGCGGCCGCCGAGCCGGGAGCCTTGCGCCAGTGGTAGAGCACCCTGGGGACGTGGACCACGTCCGACCGGCCCTCCGTGACCCGCAGCACCGCGTCGTAGTCCTGACTCCCGTCGAAACCGGCCCGAAAGCCGCCCACCTCCCGGAGCCGCCGCGCCTGAAGCGCCATGAGGTGGCAGGTGTACATCACGGAGAGCATGAGCTCCGGCGACCAGTCCGGCTTGAAGTGGGGATCGCACCGCACCCCGGCGGCATCGATCTTGTCCTCGTCGGTGTAGATCATCGCCGGCATGTCGCTGGCCGCCCTGGCGATCTCCGCCAGGGCGTGGGGATGGAGCAGGTCGTCGTGGTCCAGCAACGCCACGTAGGCGCCCTCGGCCTGCTCGAGCGCCGCTTGCGTCGCCAGGCCGATGCCCCGGGCGGTCTCGTGCCTGACGAGGCGCACCGGCCCCGCGGCGGCGCTCCGGAGCAGGCGGATCACGTCTGGATCGGTGGAGCCGTCGTCGACCAGCACGTGCTCCCACCGCGGGTAGCTCTGCCTCCGGACCGACTCGAGAGCCTGGCACAGGTGAGCCGGCGCCGGCTCGTGGACCGGCGTCAGCACCGAGATCAGCGGCGGTTCGTGGAGCTCTTCGAGCCGCGGCGCCGGGAGGCCCAGGTCGCCCCGGATCCACAGCGAGTAGGGATCGGGCTCTCCCCGGCCGCGAGCGAGGAACCGGCGGCCCCTCGCGAGGAGCTGTCCGGGACCGCCCGTGAAGAGGGTGGTCACCGCCTTGGCCAGCAGGGAGAGCCCCCGGGCCGCGCCGATCCGGGACGCCCGCGCCCCCGGCTTCTCGAGCAGCACCGTCGTCTCCGGGCCCCCGGACAGGTGGGCCCGCCGGAGCCCCAGGCGATGGGCAGCCTCGAGGTAGTCGAGGATCTCCAGCACGTCTTCCAGGGTCCACACGTGGGCATGGATCGCGTAGCCCTGGCGCTGCAGCTCCTCGGCGCGGCCGATCGCGGCGTCAGCGCTCAGCCCCTCGATGTGACGGGCCCACTCCCGGAAGTGGCCGATCTCGATGGACGTGCGCTTCTCCCGTCTGTTCCAGAGCAGGTGCGACAGCGGCGTGCGGGGCCGGTCGCGATCGAAGGTGAACCGCTTGTCCGGGACCGCGAGGAGCAGCTTGCCTCCGGGTCGGACGACCCGATGCCACTCGACGAGCGCCGTCAGCGGGTCGGCGAGATGTTCCAGCACGTGGGAGGCGATGAGAAAGTCGAACACCTCGCCGCGGAACATGGAGAGGTCGCCGGCGTCACCGATCACGTGAGGACGGACCAGAGTCCGGGCCGGCACCGAGGGGTAGTGGACCGCCGCCTCGTCGGGGAGCAGCCGGTCGAGGTACACGACTCTGACGCCTGGAGCCAGAGGTCGTCGGAGACCGGCGGGTCGGCCGCGGCGGGTCGAGCGGCGGGGTCGACCGCCAGGGGCGCCTCTTTCAAAGGTGGACGGGGAACGTGACTCGGAGCTCGGTCCCCTTGCCGGGCCGGGAGTCCACCTCCAGCTTGCCCCTGTGGTCGGAGATGATCCGGTGGACCACGGCCAGCCCCATGCCGAGACTGCTCCAGACCTTCTTGCTGGTGAAGAACGGGTCGCAGAGCTGTTCCAGCTGGCTCTTCTGCATCCCGGGGCCGTTGTCCTTGATGACGCAGATCACGTACTGCGGCGTGGCCTCGGTCCGCACGTCGAACACCCCCTTGGGAGGGACGAACTGGGCGGCGTTGGTGAAGAGCTGCACGAAGACCTGGGTCAGCCTCGTCGGTACCCCGCTCGGCCGGGGCAGCGGTTTCTGGAACCTGGTGTCCACCTTGAGCCCCGACTTCTCGAGCATGGGACGAGTCAGCTCCAGGGCCGACTCGATCACCACGTTGAGGTCCAGCGGCACGAACGTCTCGATGGTCTCCTTCGAGTACTCGTGCAGCGCCGTCACGACGCGCTGGAGCCTCTGGGCAGCCCGGGACATCGCGGCGACCTGGTCCGACACGCACGCCAGCCGCTTGTCCGACTCGAACATCGAGAGATGGCCGAGGACGATCTGCAACGGGTTCAGCATCTCGTGACAGAGGCCGCCGGTGAGCGTCACCAGGCTGCGGCGCTTCTCTTGCAGCGTCATCTCCTTGAGAGCCCTGAACACGCCGAGGTGGGTCGTGACCCGGGCTCTGAGCTCCGGCGGATTGAACAGCTTCACGATGTAGTCGTTGGCCCCCGCCTCGAACCCCTGGACGATCTGGTCCGGCCGCTCCATGGACGTCACGAAGATGATCGGGGTGAACCGGGTCACCGGCTGGGCCCGCAGGAGCCGGCAGGCCTCGAACCCGTTCATCACCGGCATCTGCACGTCGAGAACGATCAGGTCCGGCGTCAGCTCCGTGGCCTTCGAGACCGCCTCCTTGCCGTTGAGCGCCTTGGTGCACTCGCAGCCGATCGTCTGGAGCTCGAGCTCGAGCAGATCGAGGATGCGAGGCTCGTCGTCGGCGAGCAGGACCTTCGACGGTCGTGGCTGTGTCATGTCCCTCCCTTGCCAGGCTAGTTCACGAAGCCTGACCTCACCTGGTCCGAGGACAGGAACTGAAGCTGGTCGGAGGAGTAGTTCACCCCGACCTGGAGGCGCTTCTTGGCAGCGAACTTCAGATAGAACTCCAGGTAGACCTCCCTCTGGAGGGTGTTCCACCGGAGCCGGGTCTCCCACGCACCCAGGTCTTTCGTCAGGCCCAGGTTCAGCTTGGTCAGATCGAACTTGTCGAGCGCCCTGTTGAACGCCATGTTGGAGGCGATCTCCGCGCGGATCGTGTCGCCGAGCAGGAAATCGGAGGCGGTGGCCACGGACTCGATGCGCTCGTCCCTGTACATGTAATTCGTGATGAGCATGTGGGACCACCGATCCGGCTTCAAGAACTGGAAGTTGGCCGCGACGTTGTTGAGCTTGAGGGTGGACATGGCCCTCGGATCGGTGAACTCGTAGATCGGGGTCAGGGCCAGCGTCCACGAGCGTTCGTCCTGAGACGGGGACCGGAACACGAAGTTGGAGGAGGCGTTGCGGTAGTTCTCGGCGAAGATGTCGTACTGGGTCTGGAACAGCGTGCCGGTGAACCAGCGGCTGTTGCCGCTCCGGAGGTACGTGGTGAGCAGGTGTCGATCGGGCTCCAGCCGGTCGTACGTCGCGAACGGGGAATCGCCCGAGACGTTCTGGAAGACGTAGTCGAAGCCCGTGGAGAAGTGCCTGGTCCACTGCTCGTTCGTGTTGACCAGGAACGAGAAGGCGTTTCTGAACTGGTTGGTCGAGTAGACCACCGGGCTGTCCCGGAAGCTGTAGTTGATCCGGGAGACGTCGCCCAGGGTGAACGGCCGCGGCGAGAAGTTGAGGTTCAGCTCGCCCCGGGTGGCCGAGACCTCCCGGACCGCGGCCTGCCGGTCCACGATGTCCGACTGGGAGAACAGCGACTCCTGCGCTGCCGGGGTCAGCGTCTTCTCCAGGATGTGGGCCACGGACCCGTCCATCCGGAACGCCAGGCCGTCGTCGAAGAGGTTGCGAGGCCTGTTCTGCGAGAAGTAGAACCGGGGGGTGGCGGAGGCGTACTGGACCAGGTCCCGTCCCGGTTGCAGCCCGTTGTCCAGGTCGATGAGCTTGTCGTAGGTCAGGTTCGTGGTCCACTCCGGGAAACCCTTGTTCAGCACCGAGTTGACGGTCAGCTTGCGCTCCGTGCCCCCGGCGCCGAACCGGTTCTCCGTGAGGAGCCCGCCGACGTCGAGAGTGGCCGTGGGGTCGAACGTGTGGCGGTGCCTCAGATCGTACCGGACGAACCGCTGGTCGATGCTGGCGGCCTGGTTCTGCGTCCAGTCGAACTTGCCTGCGGACCTCTTCGACAGGGCGTACGTGGCATTCAACCCGGCGTCGACCCCCTGGTACTGGCTGGGGTTGTAGTACAGCCGGCCGTAGAACATCTCGTTGAAGTAGTAGTCCCAGCTGGACTGCAGCATGAACCCACGCCCCGAGTTCCAGCAGGGCACGACCGAGAACCGGTTCACCCTCTCGGGGTTCTCCAGGTTGATGATGTACGTGGGCATCCGGAAGATCGTCCTCTCGCCGACCTTGAACTTCGCATCCTTGAAGACGATCCGCTTCCGTGGA
>JACQZM010000085.1 GCA_016213885.1 Candidatus Rifleibacteriota bacterium
CATCCTGGTCCGTCAGCGGCGGGATCCTGAGGGCGACGTCTCCCAGGACCTCGGTGTGGATGCCACCCAGGCCGCACAGGACGACCGGTCCGACCACTGGGTCGCGCTGGCAGCCGAGGATGACCTCGCTCACTCCTTCGACCTGCTCCGCAAGGTCCGGGTCGACGCCATCATCGCCGACGTGAACATCGGTGGGCAGTCGGGCCTGGACATCATCCCGTTTCTCATGGGCAAGGGGGATTCGATCCCGGTGGTGCTGCTGGCCCCGACCGACGACGCCGGGGAACGGAGGGACGCCCTGAGAAGAGGGGCCGCCGACGTCCTGCCCAAGTCCGCGTCGATCGAAGATCTCGAGGCGGCGATCCAGCGGTCGATCGCCCGGGCGGCCAAGTCGCCGCCGCGGATGCTCATCGTGGACGACGACCCGCTGGTGCGGAAGCTCCTGAAGGTCACCTTCGAGGAGGAAGGGATCATCGTCGTGGAGGCCCCGGGCGCCCTGGCTGCCTGGGAGATCATCCACAAGCACAAGATCAACGTGATCCTCTCGGATCTGTACATGGCCGACTACTCCGGCCTCGATCTGCTCCGGAACATCCGGGGCCGGAAGATACGCATCCCTGTGATCCTCCTGACCGGGCGCCCCACCGAGGAAGCGCTGCAGCAGGCCCGGGAGCTCGGGGCCGTGTCGGTCCTGGCGAAGTCCGGAGACCTGTCTCCCGTGAAGGAGACGGTCTTCCAGGTTCTGGAGAACCTGGAGCTCAGACCCCGTTCCCGTGGCGCTGGCACCGCGTAGGGTCGCGGGGCGCTCCGGGCGTGACGATGGGGAGTGGCAGTGTTGGACCAGGCATCCGGGAGGAAGAGCCCCCAGATACTCGTGGTTGACCTGTCGGTGGTCAGCTCGCGAACCACCCGACACTCCCTGGAGACCCTGGGGTACACGGTGGTGGTCTGCCGGACCCTGAAGGAGGCCATGGACCTCCTCGATCTGGCCCGCGTGGACCTGGTCTTCACGGACCTCCACCTCGGCGGGGAATCCGGTCTGGACCTGATCCGTGCGATGGCCGGCAAGGGACTGACCGTACCGAGCATCGTGCTCTTCACCACGACCGAGCCGGGCATGAAGGAGGACGCGCTGGCCGCGGGAGCCAGCGACCTCTTGCCCAAGAGCTCGCCGCTGGACCTCTTCCGGACGGCGATCGTGCGAGTTCTGGAGGGGCGCTCCGGGCGGGTCCCGCGGGTGCTGGTGGTGGACGACGACCCGCTCGTGCTGAAGGTGCTGAAGATGGTCCTGAAGGAGCAGGGGTTCGACGTGCTGACCGCGGAGAGCGCTCTCTCCGCCTGGAAGACGATTCACCTCCAGCGCGTCGACGTGGTCGTGTCGGACTACTCGATGAGAGAGCACAACGGCCTGGAGCTTCTGAAGAACATGCGCAACCAGAAGATCAAGGTGCCGTTCATCCTGCTGACCGCGGTACCGGTGCAGGAGGTCCTGGTCGAGGCCCGCAGCCTCGGCGTGATCTCCGTGCTATCGAAGTCCCAGGACGTCCAGCCGCTGATCGACACTGTGCGCCAGGTGCTGGAGAACCTCGGGATCATCCGGGCCGTCACCCCGGTCCACGAGCGCTCCGCCGTGACCTGAGCGGGCGGCCGGGGAGGGGCGCGACTCCAAGTGAATCCCCTCCACGTCCTTTTCGACTCCGCAGCCAGGCCGAGGCCTGATCACAGGCCCGACTCCGCGAAACAGACGGGGGATCCTGGCGGACCGATGGCGGCTGCTCCGGCGATGTCTGGCTCTCGACCAGGCCCGGCATGGCGGTCCGGAGACGTTCTCGATGGCTTCGAGCGCCAAAACAGACCGGATCACCGGCGACGAATGTCATCATGCGCCCGTTACAAACCGGCCCACCTGTATTATGATATTCCTGAGATGAGTTCACGACTCCCCGGTGTTCTCGCTGCCCTGCTCGCCCTGGCGGTCGCGATGCCGCTGTTCGCCAAGGGCAAGGTCAAGAAGCCGCGACGACGGCCCAGCGCACCGGTCTTCGCGATTCCGGACGAGCACTTCGCGAACCTGAGCATGCTCACCCCGGTGACGCCAGGGCAGTTCTCCGGCAAGGTGGTGGTGCTGGATGCGGGGCATGGCGGATCGGCATCCGGCGCCACCGGGCCTGGCGGCCTCAAGGAGTCCGTGCTCAACCTGGCAGTGACCCGGGAGCTCAGAGAGTTCCTGACGGCCGGTGGGGCCACCGTCGTCATGACGAGGGTCGGTGACACCGACTGCCTCATCACCCCCAGGTTCGTGCTCAGGGACGATCTGGTCGCCAGGGCCCGCATCGCCAACCATCTCGGAGCCGATCTCTTCCTCTCGTGCCATCACAACGACATGCCGCGCCAGGCCGGGCACGTATCGCTTCTGAAGAGGAACCGCACCGAGGTCTACTACAGGATGGACGACGAGGGGCCGTCCAGGGCGTTCGGGGCCCGGGTGTTCGAAGGGCTGTTCCCCCTCCTCAAGTCGAAGAGCTCGGCGCTCATCCCCGGCGCGTTCGCTGTGCTCAGGTTCAACGAGCGCCCCGCCGTGCTGGGCGAGCCCTTCTACATGAACAGCGCCCTGCTGGCCCGCTACGCCAGGGACCCTCGCTGGCCGCCGGCGGAGGCGAGTCGCTACCTCGCCGGCGTGGTCGACTACCTCAAGACCGCCCAGCCGGCGCCGACGATCGTGAGGCCCATAGAAGGAGAGATCGTCGACAGGGAGAGCTTTCCGCTCTCGATGAAGGTGACGCAGGTCCCGGCGTGGGCGACCGTGGTGGTCACGGCCGCAGGCAGGGAGATCGCGGTGACCCACGATCGGGAGCGGGGCAGGGTGTGGGCCCGGCTGGGCGATCTCCCCAACGGGGCGACCCTGCTGGAGGCGAGCCTCAAGAGCGCGTCCGGGGCGATCTCCCCGGTGAGCCGCAGACGGTTCGTCTTCTCCCTCGCAGCCGAGCGCGTCCAGGCCAGCGTCTGTCCCGGGACCCTCGATCCCGAGTACCGGGGACCGCTGATGGTCCGGGTCAAGGTCGACGACCGCCGGGGCTTGCCGGTGGCGGACGGGCTGCCCGTGCAGCTCGAGGCGGGCGGCCGGATCCTGGCCAGAGGCACCACCCAGTGTGGCTCGGTCGATCTGTTCGTTCCCCCGGAACCGGCCCCTGCCCCGCCGACGCTGGCGTGGCCGGGGGCGGTCGCCTGGGTCGAGGGGACCGCTCCGGAGTGGGGCTTCGGTCCCGCGTGGACCTCGGCGGTCCGGGCGTGGGTGGGTAGAGAGCGAACGCTCGTGGGCTGGGCGGTCAGCGCCGGGTCGGTGCGGGCTCCGGTGCCCCTGGACACCAGACCCGGCAAGCTCCTCTTCGCGCGAGGGGTCCTCAGCGAGCCGCTTGCCGGTGAGCTCGCGCTCTCCGCCGAGGACCGGCCGGTCCGTCTGTCCCTGGAGCCGGTTCTGAACGGGGCGTTCCACGGCCAGACCCTGATCTTCGACACGGATCCGGGGTCAGGGGCGCCGTCGCTCCTTGCGAACCTCGTGGAGATGTTCCGGGGCACCGGTACGGGAGGCGTCTTCGCCACGTGGCCGGGCCAGGGCGACCTGGGCGAGCATGATCGAGCCCGCATCGCCAACCGACTGCCCGGGGAGATCGCGGTCACGGTCAGCGGGCCCACCGGGGCATCGCTGGGCGGCCCGGTCCAGATTCACTACTACCACGCCAGCGAGCGCGGCAAGGCCATCGCCATGGCGCTTGCCGATGCCTTCAGACGGTACACCCCGCCCCTCAAGGCGACGACCATTCCGGGGGCCAGCTACTTCATCAACAACACCAGGGCCACCGCTCTGGGCCTCTCGTTCTCGGGTCGCAGGGGGCCCCGACTCACCCACGAACAGGTGTCCTACGTGGTGTTCAGGGGGTTGGCCCGGGCTCTGGGCGGAGCGCTCCCCGGCAGCAAGACGTTCTCGGGCCAGTTGCAGGGCGCCGCGCCCGGCACCTGGCTCTTCCTCGACAACGGCGACCGATGTCGCACCTCCGCCCAGGGCCGCTTCGCCTTCCTCGATGTGGTCCCGGGCCGCCACACGGCCTGGATGGAGCAACCGAGCGCCACCGGCGAGCCCGGCCGCGCCACGTTCGCTTTCGATGTCCGGTAGCCAGTCAGAGCCCCCCGGCGCCTCGATCGGCTCGCCCTCGGCGGGTCTTGCCGGGGCAAGACGCTGCTCCCTGATCATCACGAACTACAACGGCATCGAGAACCTCCGCACGTACCTGCCGCTGAACCTCATGGCCACGGTCGCCAGCTCCCTCTGCGACGAGGTCGTCGTGGTGGACGACGGCTCCGACGACGGCTCCGTGGAGTACATCTGGAGGGTGTTCCCGAAAGTCAGGGTGCTCCCTCTGCCGGCGAACCGGGGGTTCGGCAACGCCGCCAACGCGGGGTTCCGGGCCGCCAGAAACGACTGGGTCGTCAACATCTCCAACGACATGGTCGTCACGGGGCGCCTGTTCGAGCACCTGTTCGAGAACATGGTCTCCGATGACGTCTTCCACGTCTCGGCGCGGCTCGTCGGCCCGGACGGAACGCTCCAGAGAGGCCGCGCGCTTCCGTTCTTCGCCGGGGACTTCAAGATCTGGAAGCGGTTCTCCAGAGAGCCCCCGGTGACCTGGGGACCCCGACGGCGTCTGTTCCACCACTTCTGCGGGGCGATCGGGCTGTTCAACCGCCGGATCTTCCTCGATCTCGGCGGGTTCGACGATCTCTTCCTGCCCTTCTTCGTGGAGGAGACCGACCTCTGCTACCGGGCGTGGAAGCGAGGGTACAGGGTTCTGTACGATCCGAGGGCATGGGTCATCCACCACCACCGGGAATCGGGAACGATCCTGCACAAGTTCGCCTGGAGCGTCCAGAAGGTCCAGTACCGCAGGAACCGACTCCTCTTCCTGTGGAAGCACCTGACTCACCCGGGGTTCCTTCTGGTACACGGGATCTACCTGCTCTTCCAGCTGGGCTTCGCCTGGCTCGGGGGGCACACGGTCTTCTACAGGGGATTCTGGCGTGCCCTGGGGCGCTGGCGCGAGACCATGGCGCGCCGGCAGCTCGAGGCGCCCCGGTTCATCCGGTCGGACCGGCAGGTCTTCTCGCTGTTCGCCCTGGAGCCGGAGCTGCCGACCGCCAAAGGTGGCGCCGGGGACGAGGAGCAAGCTCGGGCCCAGGGCCGGGCCGTGGACTGACCGGTCGCTGGCCGGCGCCGGTCCGGGCGAGAGGGAGTTGAGCGTGGCTTGGTAGAGTGCCCGGGAGAGCGCGGTTCCGCCGCGCGGCCCACACCCCCCGGGGGCAGGATGCGCGACCGCCGCGTCGAGGCGGTGCTGTTCGGCCTGGTCATGCTTCTCAACGTCGGCATCTACACCTTTCTGATCATGGACAGGCGGATGCCTCGATGCCACGATGGACTCCAGCTCTATCAGCTCAGATTCGTGTTCTTCTCCCACGCCGCGGCCGGAGGAGGGGTCCCGTTCTGGATCCCCTGCATGACCCAGGGCACGGTGAGCTCCATGGCCTTCGCCCTGGCGACCGACATCCCCCAGGGTGTGACGCTGCTGTTGGCGCGACTCCTGGAGGACGCGAACTTCCTGACCCTGTTTCTGCTGCAGTTCCTCTTCGACGAGGTGTTGCTGCTGATCGGAATCTGGCGCCTGGGCCGGTGGTACGGGCTCTCCCCTCCGGCGCTCTTCTTCGTGGGCGTGGCGATCACGGGCACCAACTTCTGGCCGGAGCAGCCCGCGTTCACCTTCCTGCTGTACTACGCCGTTCCTCTGGTGATGGCGCTGCTGCACGAGGCGCTGGCCGAGGGTTCCAGGGTCAAGCTGTGCCTGGCGGCCAACCTGTTTCTGCTGCAGGCGCTCGCCAACCCGCCGTACATCCTGCTGATCGCCGGGCTGGCGGTGGCGGTCTACTTCGCGGTCCACGCGACCCTCTTCTGGCGTCAGGTGCGGCCCGGGCTCCGGGCATGGCGTCCGGTCCGGGTCGATCTGCTCTGGGCGCTCTCCCTCGCCGTCAGCCTCGGCGTGGTCCTCTGCATGGGCTTCGCCGACACCCACAACGTGGTGCTGAACGCCCAGGGCCGCAACCCCGACGGGACCAACTCGCTCCAGGTCTTCCTGGCCCACGGCGGAAGGACCGATCCGCTTCGCTACCTCGACCTGATCTTCGGTCTCGGTCCCCACGTGGACTCGACGTACTTCTGCGGATACCTGACGCTGGCGTTCGCCTTCCTGGCGCTGTTCACCAGACCGGTCAGGGCCACCCTCCAGATGATGATCTGCATGGTCCTGGCCATGCTCTTCTCGCTCGGCGCCGGAAGCGTTGTCGGGCCGATGAGCTTCTACTTCGTCCCGGGCCTGGCCTACTACCGCCACGTGGCCCTCATCGTCCCGGTGGTGAAGCTGTTTCTCGTGTTGCTGGCCGGATTCGGCTTCGAGGGGTTCGTGAGGGACAAGCCCTGGTGCCGGGCGCCGGCCATGCTGGCCAGCGCCGGGCTTGTCCTGGTCGCCCTGGTGGAGGCGACGGTCGCCGCGGCGGCCCGCCGGCACAGCCCCTGGACGCTGGAGCTCCCCCGTCTGCTCGCCGGGTGCCCCCCGGTGGACGAGCGGCTCGTCCCGGAGGTGCTGAACTACTCGACCCTGTCGAGCGCCCTCTCGTCCGCCGCCACCTGCGCGGCGTTCGCCGGGTTTCTGCTGCTCGTCTACGGCCTCTCCAGGAGAGCGCTTCCCACGATCATCGTCCTGATCCTGTTCATCCATCCGCTGGACCTGTTCGGCTGGAAGTTCTACCAGCTGTTCATCAGGACCGCCCAGCAGAGTCGCGAGCTGCAGGCTGCCGAGATGCCTCGCGGGTGGCGATACCAGGCCAGCAGGGCCGCCGACGGGTACGCCGGGAGACGACTGGCGGCGCTGCCCCGGACGGCCCTGGGCGTGCCGGGCTGCGGGGATCTCCTCTGGTTCGCCCAGCAGTACATCGAGGTGGACACGCCGTTCTCGGGGCTCCGCACGGACTACTGGATGCGTCCTCTGAACGACTTCATG
>JACQZM010000086.1 GCA_016213885.1 Candidatus Rifleibacteriota bacterium
ATGCACCCCAAACGCCGCAGCGACAGACGTGACGGATTGGCCTCTACGACAAGCTTTGACCGCACGCCGCCGAATTTCCTCAAGCGCAACTGGATCTCGCCGAACCGCATGTCTTCTCATGAAGACACATTAGCACATCTCCTGACTTATGAAAAGGCCTATAATCGTTGAGCGCCTCCGGCCTCGGTCTGGTACTGGAGCCGGACGAGGGTCTTGGCGAGCTCCGCTGCGACGTTGACCCAGTCGTCCAGCAGGCTCTCGCACCGGTGGAGCGTCGACTCGTAGAGAGCCCTGGGCTCACCCACCTTCGAGTGGTTCTGAGCCCGCTCAGCGAACCGACGGGCAAACTCGCTGAGCATGGATCGCCGCTCGATCACCTCGGATGCTCCGAGGGGAGGCGTCATCTCCGAAAGCCCCTGGCGGCAGAGCGCTACGAGCGCGGCGGGAAGCGCCCGGTCCAGCGCCCGGGGGGAGAAGGGCGTCACACTGGTCGGCTCGACCGAGCGGTAGAACGACGAGTGGAACGTCTCGAATCGCTCGTAGTGGGATCGATCCCGGGGTTTGTGGATGTTGAGCAGTGTTACCACGAGGCCGGGCCGGGCCGCGTCCCGACCCACACGACTGGTCGCCTGGATGTACTCAGCACTCGTTTTCGGCTGGCCCAGGACAACCATCAGACCCAGGCGGATGATGTCCAGCCCCACGGAGATCATGTTCGTCGCCAGTGCGACGTCCACGCATTCCTCTTCGGGAAACGCGAGTGCAAGCCGCCGCTTGGCCGCGGCCACATTGCCCGTGGATACTCGCGAGGTGAGCTCCAGGACGTCGAAGGTGACCTTGCGGTTGGCGAAGAGCATGTCCTCCGGCTCCAAGCGTCGCCGGCGCCCGTACTGCTCGACACGCGAGTACACTTCATCCTCGACGATCCGCCGGCTACCACCCAGCTCCCGCAGGCTGTTGAAGTACCCCACGAGCGTCATGTAGGGATCGGCGGGGTTTCTGCTGACCTTGTTGCCTCCGGCGCGCTCGTAGGCGACCTGGGCGGCGCCCAGGAGTGCCAGGGCTGTCCGGAGCAGGATGACCTTCAGGCTGCGCCCCTGCGCCGCGATGCCGATATACAGCCGTGCCGGACTTTCCGACGGGTCCAGGGTCCGGGCAAAGAAGGAGTCCCTACGATCTGGACCCGGAGGAGGGAAAACCTCGACAAGAGGGCGTTCAAACAGGGCCTGGATCTGGTTCTCCGCTCGGCGTACCGTGGCGGTGCTGGCCACGATCTTGGGACGGATCGTCCGACCATCGACGGTTCCGGACGCCAAGGCGTCGATCGCGACCTCGTAGAGTCCCGCGATCGTGCCCAAGGGGCCTGAGATGAGGTGAAGCTCATCCTGGATGATCAGGTCCGGCGGCAGGAGCGCAGAGGCGAGCGGTCTTCCGATCCCCTTGTGGCACGGGCCATAGAAGCCGTTGTCATCGTACCGCTCGACCCTGCCGAACAACGTGCCGGTGTCACCGGTCCACGGCAGAGCGGCGAACTTGTCGATGGTGGCGATCAGGAAGGCCGGGAGCCGACGGTAGATCGGCTCGTCAACTCCCACGACCGGGAGCGGACGATCACCGGTGAAGATGCATCGGTAGTTGGAGCATGTAACGTGGAGGTCGAGCGGTTCCTTGACGTTGGGCCAGAAGTGGAACGAGTTCTGGTCGAACTTCGTGCCGCACCACGGGCAGTTCTCGAGGGGGATCGGCGCCGGCCTGCTGCCGGGCTCGCGCTGGTACGCCAGGGTCTTCGCGTAGGCCGTGTACTCACGGCCAGGGCTCTTGTCCCCTTGCTTGCCCAGCCTGTTCGGTGTCGCGGCCATTCCAACCCACAGCCCGATCTCGAAGGGCCAGTCGCCCAGGGTCTGGCGTGACCGTTCCCGCTCCAGCTCCAGGGCGCACATCAAGGCCGTGGCCCTCCCGAGCTGGTCGAGCGTCAGGAGCCGGAGGGTGTACCTCATCAACACGGAGATCCCGGCGCTCTGGACACCCGGAGTGCGGAGCCGACGGAGCACCATGGTGAAGGCAGCCAGGCCCAGATACGCCTCGGTCTTGCCTCCGCCGGTGGGGAAGAACAACAGGTCGACGACCTCCCTATCGTCATGGTGAGGTTGGACGATCCCCCGGAGAGAGAGAAGCACGAAGGCAAGCTGGAAGGGACGCCACCGCGGGGCCGGGATCTCCTCCGGTCGCTGTGTTCCACCCGCGAGAATCGACTCTCGCTGCCGGGCTGCCCTGGCCATCGACCTGTTGGCGATGCGGAAGGCCTCAAGCACGTCGGGCTGCTCCAGAAGGTCGATACCACCAGCCACGCGGTCGGCCGCGTGCATCGCCAGGGCGGACAGTTCCCTGGCGGTCTCCTGCCGGCGACCGGAAAGACCGGCAGCCCGTCCGCTCTGGCTGTCGATCCAGGCGCGGAAGTAATTCACCATTGGCGAGAGAGCCCGTCGGGCCGTAGCAGCGTCAGGCAGGGCCCCGAGGGCTTCCATGGCGAGTTCCACGTCAGGGATCGCGGCCGGGGCAACTCGTTCGACCTGGGCCTGCGGGACCCAGACCGTTTCCACACACGTGCATCCTGGGCTGGATGATCGGTCCCAGGTTGCCGAGACGCCGTGACCGACGGCGTACTCGAAGACGTCGCGGTAGTGAAGGTCTGACACCTTCTCGTCCCACTCCTCGCCGACCTCTCCGTGGCCGTGACCCCGGAGGTCCGGTCGTGGCACGAAGGGGACGGACGATCGCAACTTGATCCCCACCTGGAAAGCGAAAGCCCGGAAAGGGTGCTCGTTGTCCGCGGGCCGCTCGTTCACCAAGAATACCGACACCGAGCGCGTTCCTGCAGGGAGCAGCTCCGCACCGACCATCACAGACGACACTGACCGGACGGTGGTGACGATCGTGAGTCCGTTGCTGTCCGGCACACGAGTGGGGCGCGGGCGCTCACCGGAGGGCACGTTGTGAGACAGGTCAACTTGCACGGTCTGCTCTCGCGGATGGCGCCGGTATCGCCGAGCTCTCGGCCGTTGAGCAGGGTCAGCGGCAGCGGGTGGACCGGAGGGCGCTCCCGGTGACGGCGAAGGAGCGGGTTCAGCGGGCACGTCGTCCAAGGCATAGTCCCCCCAGGTGATCGTGGTCTCCAGCGACGTGACGCCCTGCGGAACAAGCACGGAGAGACCCATGGAAGACGGCAAGTAGCTGGTCTTGGAGGCGGCTCGATCGGGAGGCGTTCCGTCATCGGTGCCGCCGACCTCGGCTGATGGAGCGTCGATCTCCTCGGTGACCGTCTCATCGACCTTCTGCGTCGACGGAGCGTCCCGCGGCACCAGGAAGCCGGTCAGATACCACCGAGTCGGCGACTCCGGAAGCAACTCGCGGGCGAACGGATGCGAGTTCGACGGACCCACGAGGTCGAGCGTCAGCGCCTCCACCAGGCCCGAGCGGACGTTCAGAGAGGAGATGGGCCCGGAGTAGTCGGGACGCTTCACCGGTTCGGGCTTCGGAGGGGTGGACGCGGGCTTGCGAGAGCCACGTGTGGCCATTCTCATCACGCCTTTCGTGAGCGGTGGCGGGTTGCGGGCTACCTCAAGAGTGTCTCACCGCCAGTGAAGCTCCAGAGATTTGACGAACTCCTTCTCCATTTTCAATAGGTGCGATCGGCGGGCCTTCATCCAAGCGTCGACGTCCCCGGGGAAGTCATCCCCTGGGAAGCCGAGCTGCGATGGCGAAACCCCCGGCCCTCCGGCCGGCCAGAGAACTTGCTGCTGATCAACTTTCAGCAACTCACGGACGGCCCTCAGATCCTCGAGACTCGGCACGATGGTCAACTCCGACCAGTCGGATCGCGGCTTCCCCGGTCGAAGCGTTTCAAGAGCCTGGGCACCCCGTTCCGCCAGAGCCCGGTGTCCGTCACCCTCCTGCTTGCCGCCGTCGAACTCGCGAGCCAGCACCAAAGCAAACGCCTTTGCTCTGGCCGCACGAAAATCGAAACGGGTGATTTCCTCCACATATGCGGAGACGTCTCCCGCCATGCTCGTGCCCTTCCACGACGTACCCTGCATCATCTTCTGCAGAGCATCGCTAGCCCGGTCGTAGATGGCTGAGTTGACACCCGCAAAAACCTCACCGTAGGTCGTGACCCAGACCCAGTCCATGAGCCCGCGTTCTTCGGCGTCGGAGAGCGGCGTCGGCGGACGTTTGCCGAGCAGGATCGCAAGAGTTATGAGCTGCCAAGTGTACGGGAGAGCCATCGGCCCGTGGATGCCGACCTTCCGCAATTCCAGCAACTCACCTGAAATTGAGGCAGTTTGTGGTAGCATGAGGCCATGATCAGGATACGAACGAGCCCATGATCAAGAAGCGAAAGTACCC
>JACQZM010000087.1 GCA_016213885.1 Candidatus Rifleibacteriota bacterium
CCTGCTGAGAGCGCTGGAGAGCCGCGAGGTGAAGCCGCTGGGCACGGACCGGGCGATCCCGGTCGATGTCCGGGTCGTCTCGGCGACGAATCGCGATCTCGAGGAGATGGTCAAGAAGGGCACGTTCCGGGAGGATCTGTTCTACCGGCTGAGCGTCATCAGGCTCAAGCTCCCCCCGCTCAGGGAGCGGCGCGAAGACATCCCCCCGCTGGTGGCCCACTTCCTCCGGTCGTTTCTTTCGGACTGCAGGTTCAGCGCCGCGGCACTCGACAGCCTCGCCCGGCACCCGTTGCCCGGCAACGTCCGGGCTCTGAGGAACCTGGTCGAACGGGTCGCCATCCTCTGCCGAGGGCGCACAGTGGAGCCGTCGGATCTCGACCTGCCCCCGGCGTCCGACCCGAGGACCGGTCCGCCCGCGAGCCAGGGGACCCTGGAGGACACGGAGAGGCTGACGATCATCGAGGCGCTCCGCCGACACGACGGCAACCAGGTCCGCACGGCAAAGGCGCTGAAGATCGGCCTGAGCACCCTCAGGCGAAAGCTCAAGGCGTACAAGGACGCCGGGTACGAGCTTCCCTGACGACCGGCCGGGCCGACCGTGCCTCCGGCATCGCCGGCTCCGCCGGAGCGCGGCGGGTCACCGCGGCTCCTCCATGATTCCGGCCAGATCCGCCAGCCCGAGGCGGTCCAGCGTCTCCCGGGTCGGACGTCCCGACCGGTCCAGTCCGCGGAGCTCGTAGTACTCGCCCAGCATCAGCTCCATGTCCGGGACGGAGCCAGAGGCGCCTCCGGACGACAGGGCGGTGAGCATGCGCCGGGTCAGCCGATCGTCGGCGCCGGTGGAGCCCAGAGCGTGGCTGAGGGCCCGCTTCAGCATCCAGATCCGCTCGCCGCACTCCATGAGCTCCGGCAACGTCCAGCCCACGCCGGTCACGGCGTCGAGCATGTCCCTCAGGTCGCTGGCGCCGAAGGCGCTCGCCGCGTGCTGACAGACCGACGCGGAGGTGAGCGCCACCTGCCCCAGGTCCTGGGCGAGCTTGGTGAGGCGCGCCTTGCCCTGGGACGACCGCTCCTCGAACGGGCCGTCCAGCCCGATCTCGGGGTAGCTGTTCATGCCGTGCTCCAGCGCCATGTTCAAGCTGGAGACGTGACAGGCTCCCCTGGGCCCCGTGGCGTATGCGAGCCCCATGCCATGGGCTGCCCGGGGGTCGTGCATCGGCGCCTCCAGCTTCCTGACGCAGGCCAGGAAGTCGTGGGCTCCACGCCCGATGGCGTCGGCCATCCGGGCGGACCCGAGACCGAGGAGCTTGCCGAACCCCTCCTGCTCCCCGGTCAGCTCGACGCACCGGACGATCGTCTCGGCGTTGCCCCAGGTCAGGTCCAGTCCGCCGGTCTGCTCGGTCGTGATCAGGCCGTGCTCGAAGCACTCCATGGCAAAGGCGATCGTGGCTCCCAAGGTGATCGTGTCGAGACCGTATCGATTGGCCAGCTCGCTGGCTCTGGCCACGGCTTCCAGGTCGCTGTTGAAGCAGAGCATCCCGCGGCTCGCCACGGTCTCGTACTCCGGGCCCGCCCCACGCGCGACCTTGAAGCGGCCCTCCGTGACCTCCACCTCGCGCTTGCAGACCACGGGACAGGCGAAGCAGGTCTTGCGTCCCACCTGGAGCCGGTTGCCGTAGCTGGTCGAGCACAGCGCCTCGTACCCGGCGTCCCACTCCCCGACCTGCCAGTTCTTGATCGGGACGTCCCCCATCAGGATCCCCGGGTCCATCACCGCCAGGGTGCCGGCCTCGCGGAGGCTCTCGATGACGATGGAATCCCGCATCTTCTGGAGGACCCTCTTCTTGACCTCCTCGAACAGCCGCTTGTCGGCGATCGGCACCGCCGCCCTTCCGCTGACCACGACCGCCTTCAGGTTCTTGGAGCCCATCACGGTCCCCATGCCGGTGCGGCCCGCGACGTGGTGCTTCCGGTTGACGATGGCGGCGTAGAGCGCTCCCCGCTCGCCGGCCGGTCCGATCGTGAAGACCTGGGCCGGCTTGGTGTCGCACCGGTGCCGGGCCGCCAGCAGATCGCACACCTCGTAGGCGTCCTTGCCCCAGAGATCGCCGGCGGGCTCGAGCTCGGCGCCGCCGTCGTGGACGAACAGGTAGGCCGGCGCGGCGGCGCGCCCCACGATGACGATCCCGTCGAGGCCAGCGAACTTCAGCTCCGCGCCGAAGTAGCCGCCCACGTTCGACTCGCCCCAGAGACCGGTGAGCGGGCTCCTGGAGGAGACAGTGAACCGGGCCACCGCCGGCAGGCTGGTGCCGCACAAGGGGCCGGTCATGACGATCAGCGGGTTGGCCGGGTCGGTCGGGCCGAACCGACCGGCCGCCACGTGATCGGCGAACAGACCGGCGGCCACCCCGCATCCGCCGACGAACCGCTGGACCCGCAACATCCGCCCCGCGTATCCGCCGCCCAGATCCATGACCATCGACCTCCCTGACGGCTCAGATGATGAGGTTGGCTAGCCCGAGCTCCTTGAGGATCTCCGGGTACAGCTTGTAGGTCGGCTTGATGATCGGCAGCAGCTTCAATATCTTCGGGATCGGGCCCTCGGCGACGATCTGGCGACGCGTCAAGGCGTTGATCAGGTTGACCTTGCCGAGCCAGAAGGTGTGGCCGACATCGCCCTTCATGGTCATCAACACATCGGGCACCAGGTCGCAGGGGCCGTAGGTGTTGGTGAAGTGGAACCCCTCTTTCTCGACCTTGCTCTTCGTGTCCACGGTGATCTGCGCATCCGGCTCGGTGTAGACGAACCGGATCACCATCCCGGCAGCACCCAGCTTCGGGCCGATCTCGCCGTCCTGCGCCACACGGTCGAACAGGGTGCCCAAGCACTTGTAGAGAGCTTCGGTGTCCGCGAAGTAAGCCATAGTCTCCTCTCATCATCCCGCCCGCGGGAGTCGTGCCGCGGCGGATCAGGCAATCGCGTCTGCGAGTCGAACGAGGACCGGACCCGGCACCCGGGCCGGTCGGAACGGCCGGGAGCCTTCCGGACCGGCGGTCCGTCAGGCTCCCGGAAGGTCACAACGCCTGGCGAAGCATCTGGAGGATCGACTCCTCGTCGGGGACCCTTCGGTTGTAGATCATGGCACCGTCGGTGACCGACGCTGCCGCCACCTCGAAGAGTCGATCGTCGGTGACGCCCAGGTCGGAGAGCCGGGTCGGCATCCCCCCATGCTCCCGGAGGAGCAGCTGGAGCTGCCGGACCCGCTCGATCCCCTTGGTGCCGACGTCCAGCAGGCTCATGTTCCTGGTCTCCCGGGCGCCCACCGCCCGGGCCAGGTCGGCGAATCGCTCCGGACACTCCGTCAGGTTGTACTCCATCCCGTAGGGCAGCAGCACCGCATTGGCCTCGCCGTGACCGACGCCGAACACACCGCCCAGGGAGTGGCTCATGGCATGGACGCAGCCGACGCCGGCCTGGTTGAAAGCCATCCCGGCCATGTTCAGGTTGTCCGGATACCGGACCGCGTCGATGATCTGGCTGCCGATCATCTCCATCGCCGAGATCGCCAGGGCGTCGGCGATGGGGAACGCGCTGGCCGAGACGTAGGCCTCCACGGCGTGGGTCAGGGCATCCATGGCGGTGGCAGCCGTCATCCGCGGCGGCAACGTCAAGGTCAGCTCCGGGTCGAGCACGGCCAGATCCGGAGCCAGGTAGCTGTCGACGAACGCCACCTTGGTCTGGTTCGCCCCGTCCCTGATCACCGCGACGTTGGTGACCTCGCTGCCGGTGCCCGCCGTGGTGGGCACTGCCACCAGCGGCCCGCACGGCCCGGTCAGGCACTGGGCGCCCTGGTGGTCCATCAGATCGCCGCCGTGCGTCAGCACCAGGTTGATCGCCTTGGCCGTGTCGATGGCGCTGCCGCCCCCTATGGCGATCACCAGGTCCACCGACCTGGCCCGGGCCGCCTCCGCTCCCTTGCGGACCACCGCGAGCTCCGCGTTGGGGACGACCTGGTCGAACGTCAGCACGAGCTCCGCGGTCGAGCCGCGGAGCGCCTTCTCCACGCGGTCGTGGAATCCCAGGTCGCACAGAGCCCTCTCCGTCACCAGGAGAGCCCGCCTCTTACCGAATCGCGACAGCTCGCCACCCAGCTCGGACAGCACCCCGCAGCCGTACAGGATCCGCGTCGGGCTATGGAACTGGAACCCTTCCAGCATGGAGTCCTCCTCTTGCCTGAAAACGCCAGGACTGACGCGCCCGGAGGGCCGCCAGGACCCCCGCCCGTTCCACGGAGCATGGCTTGCGATCAGGCATCGGCCTGGATCCAAGGGCACAGTGGAAGTGGAGGGGATCCGGTTGGAGTCGCGCTCGGGGTGCGACCCGGATCCGGCGAAGCGCCGGACCCGGGCTGCCGCGAGGCGTCATGAGCCGCACGACGGATTCTACCACGCTGGACGTTCGGGGTAAAGGCGCCGATAGGATATCGAGGGGCGTCGCACATGCCCCTGCTCGCGCCCCAGGAGGTCGGCCCGGTGATCTGCCCCCATTGCCACTCCCAGATGATCAAGGTTCGCAAGGCGACCAACCCCGAGGGGCCGTCGCAGATCCGGTGCGTGGAGTGCCGGTTCGAGATCTTCTACCGCGGCGTGGCGAAGAGCTGATCGCCTCTCAGTTGCAGCTCATCCCGTTCGCCGGGGTCACGGAGCGCGGGCAGTTCCCCTGGCTCAGGTAACCGTTCATCTCGCTCACCAGCGACCGGGCCTGACCGCAGAGATCGTCGGCACAGCCCACCGACTCCCGTCCTCTCTGGATGAGCGCTTCGGCCTGGCCGCGGGTGGGACCCGGCGGCTGACAGGCCCGATCGATCTCCTCGGCCACCCGGTCGATCTCGGCGATACAGTCCCTCACCCCGTCGTACATGACCGCATCGACCCGGGGCTTCATGACCTCCATGGCTCTCACCGGCCTGTAGCACTTGCAGGCCACGTCCTGGTCCGATGAGGAGCAGGTGTCGGTCGGGATGCCGCTGGGACAGCAGCTGTCGGTGAACCTCACCAGCTTGTTCCGCTCCGACTCCCACTCGATGGCGGTCCCACCGGTCCCCCCGTGCTGGCCGCCGAACGCCTGGGACAGATAGGCTCCGACCTTGCTCGCCTTCCCCCTCCCCACGGTCAGGTTCGCCCGGACGTCGGCCAGCGTGACCAGGGTCTGGGTATACCCCGGTGGCGGGGTGGGCCCGGTCGTGGGCAGCGGGAAGTTGGGCAGCGTCGGTGGCGTGGGCTCCGGGTTCGTGACCCGGGGCCCGATGGGGTCGGCCCGGGCGGTCGGAACCGGGGGGAGGATGACCGCAAGGGGCGGCGGGGGAGAGGGCACGTTCAGGGCGGTGGGGATCTTGTCGGGCTGCGGGTTGTTCTGGATCTGCTGCTCCACGGTCTGCTCCCACGGCAGGTTGCTGTTCCGCTCGGTGATGGCGGCGTCCACCTGGGTGCTGAGCGGCCCGACCGCGCTGGTGTTCATGGGCGTCATCGGGTCCTGGTAGGTGAAGAAGCTGGTCCGGACGCGACGGTACGGCGAGAGGGTGTACGGATCAGCCTTGAGGCGCCAGAACATGACGACCCGGCTCTCCTGGACGTCGGCCCGCACGAGCAGATCCGCCTCGAGCCGTCGCGTGGCGGACACGTCGCAGAGGAGGTACGTGTACCGGCCCTCCTCCCAGGTCCCGGTGGATAGATCGGGTGCCGTGGCGAACCAGCGGTTCTCCCAGGGCTGGGCCTGGAGGCGCTCCAGGATCCGGGTGAAGCAGGCCTCACCCACGGCGGTGGCCCTGAGGAAGCCGTCGATCCGACCCAGGTTCCGATACGACTGGCGACTGAGGAGGTGGATGGCGGCGGCCATCACCCCCAGGATCAGCAGCACCGTCAGCACGATGGGCAGGACCACGCCGAGCCGGTCACGGGCTGTATTCATGAGGTGGCCTCCGATCCCAGGAGCAGCAGACGGATGCAGAGCTGGGCGAAGCTCTCCCGCAGCTTGCACACGTCCTGAGTCGCCGGGTAGAGCGGGTACCGCGTCTCCGGCGAATCGAGCCGCTCGTCCTCCACGTTGAAGAAGTGCTCGAGGTTCGGGATCCGATGCTTGTAGAACTCCGAAAGACCCCGGATGTACGTGCGGAGCGCCTCGCGGTTCCGGTTGGGCCAGGGTCCGGCCAGCGATTCCAGCTTCGCGATCCGGAGGACACGCTGGTACGCCTTGACCCGCTCGCCGGCGCAGAGCCGGTTCTCCTGGCCGACCTCCATGGCACGGCTCAGCGCCCCTCGCATCTGGATGAACATGCTGTCGTGGGTGTTGCCCACGAGCACGACGGCGTCGCGGCGCTGCTCCCTCGGAGGGAGCGGGTTGCCCAGGGCCTGGGTGGTGACGTTCATAGCCATGCTCTCCACGGAGGGCCGCAACTGCTGGAGCAGCACCAGGAGCCTGGCGGCCGCGTCCTCCTGGACCCGGGCGATGCGGTTTCTCGCGATGACCTTCAGGGGGAGATTCGATGCAGCCTGCTCCTGCTGCTCCAGCACGGCCACGTCCCGCGTGGTCTGGTCGGTGATCGCCTTGCCGATCGATCCCAGGTGGAGCAGGCGAGCGAAGTCGCCCAGCATCGCGACGCTGGCGCCTCGCTCCGCGGCGATCCGGGCGAGCCCCTTGCCGCCGCCGGGCAACAGGGCGCTGCCCAGCACCTGATCGGTGGCCACCTGGGCCTGCGGGTCCTCGAGGCGCCTGATCTCGGCGGTGGTCCAGATCAACAGCGGCGTGTGGAGGAGATACTTCATCTCCTGACGCGGTCAGAGCCAGCGCCAGCGGCTCCACCTGGGAGAAGAGCGACCCCGCCTCGGGCACCACGGCCCAGTCGATACCGGGCTGGATCCGGCCGAACGGCTCCTTCGAATCCTCGAGCACGTCGAAGCAAGGGTGCCCGCCCCTCACGATCGGCCCGCGGGCTGCCCCGAACCCCTGGCTCAGAAGCCGTTCCAGGTAGTACGGATCCTCGAACGAGCCAAGCCTGGCCTGCTCTGCCGCCTTCTCCCCGAGGAACACGGACTGGTAGTAAGGAAGCGTCTGGAGAAGACTCTGACCGGTGGTCGAGAACACTCCGATCATCGGCACCACCGCCAGCGCCAGGATGGCGGCAGCGATGAGGATCTCGATCAGGGTGATCCCAAGGCACCGCGCCCTGACCGCCGGGGTCATTGGACGTCCACGACGTCCCGGTTCCGCAACCGCACCTGGGTGTGGAACGAGTAACGTCGATCGCCCGATCCGAGGGTGAGATGGATCTGCAGGGCCGAGTCGGAGAGCGCCGTGAACGTGACTCGGGTCAGGCCGCCCAGGAGGATCTTCGTGTCGACGTTCTGGGGCGAGGCCAGGTCGCGACGCAGCCGGTACTCACCGGGTCGGCCCGCGGGGACGAGCGAGTAGAACGCCAGCCGGTTCAGCTTGTCCCTCACCACCGCGTGGGGCAGCGTGTGGCCCGGCGGCGGTTGCACCACCGTGATCCCTTCCTGGAGGTCCTGCAGGAAGTTCGACAGCGCCCTCTGGGCGTCGGACTGGAAGCCCAGAAGGGTACTCATCTGGTCCTCCATCCTGCTGCCCTGTCGGAGAAACGTGATGATGGCGTAGAAGACGACCGCCAGGATCAACGAACCCAGGATGACCTCGATCAGGGAGAACGCCCGGCGCGGTCCGGGAGTCAGGTTCATGGACTGAAGTATCGCCCATGCCTGGCGGCGCCCGCAACTCAGGGTGGGGGCCAAGATCCGGCGCCTCGCCGGATCAGATTCGCGCTCTCGAGCGCGACTCCGACCGGATCCCCTCCACTTCCATCGTGACCTTGGATCCAGGTCGCCGCTTCGTCTCGACAGTGCGGTCCGAGGGCGGTAGAATGGGCGTGGCTCCAGCGGCTCGGGTCACCTCCGCTGGCCGGGCCGCGAGGGGTGTCCATCTTGAGCCAGTGCCGGCGCTGCGGACGGCAGTTCCACCCGCCGGAGCCAGCTGGCCCCGGGTCCGATGTCTGTCCGGCGTGCGCCGGCGAAGACAGCGGCGCGGCAAGAGCTGGAGCATCGCGAGCCGTGGTGACGATCGTCGAGGGCCAGCAAGCCGGCACCTCGTTCGCGCTGGGTCAGACCTGTTCCCTGGGACGGGCCCCCGACAACGTCGTCCTGCTCCTCGACGAGTCTGTCAGTGGCCATCACGGTTCGATCGAGAAACGGGGCGGGCGCTACTTCTTCAAGGATCTCGGCAGCGTCAACGGCAGCTACGTGAACGAGTCGATGGTGAGAGCGTCCACAGAGGTGGAACTCGTGGGCGGCGATCGGATCAGGCTGGGCAGCCACGTCGTGCACTTCGCTTTCGACGGGAGGCCTTCTTCGGGGCCGGAGCCGCAGCTCCTCTCGCATGCGGCCAGCCAGGCACTGACGCCAGGTCCGGACCCCGGGGCTGTTCCGGCGTGGCCGCCCACCGCGCCCGACGACGCGATCCTCCAGATCGATCCACCCACGCAGGCCGTGAGAGCGCTCACCTGGCTCAGCGTCGCGCTCGCCGTCCCATGCGCCCTCGTGGTGATACTCGCCTGCAACGCTCCTCCGTACACTCCGAGGGGAGTGCTCACCGTGCTGGTCCTCTTCGTGTTTCCAACGGCAGCGTCCATCGCTCTCGTCTGCTGGCTGGATCGCCACCGCCAGCCGGTGAGTTACTCGCCGCGGATGCTCCACGACCCGAGCTACTCGCCGGACCCCAGAACGGTCCGGAGCATCGGGATCATCCGGTGCTGGATCAGCGGCCAGCTCGTGAGGCGGACGGGCACGTACTACGCCGTGTCGCTGTTCCTGTCGAACGGCACCGGCCTCCTCGTGACCGAGTTCCTCGATGACCTGGCGCAGACACAGGCCTCGCTCCCGGCTTTCGCAGCCCGGTTCCCGACCGCGAAGCTGCTGCCGGCCTCGATGGGCGCCGTGGAGGCCAGGAGAACGATGGTCCAGGAGAGGGATCGCAGGAGCGCCAGACCTCGCTCGGCCAGCAGGCCACGGATCGACCCGGCTGATCCGGACAGGACCGAGGTGTGATGGAGACGACGCAGGTATCCATCACGGCCACCGGCGCAGACGGTGAGGCGCGGTTCGACGTCCTCTCGCTCCCACCGGAGTTCCTTGGCCGGTTCCGGATCGTCCGCCAGCTGGGCTCGGGGGCCTGCGGAACCGTGTACCTGGCCGAGGAGCGCGCCGCGGGAGGGGCTGTCGCGATCAAGTTCCTGATCCGTCCGGAACGGATCGAGCACCTGAAACGGTTCGTCGCTGAGGGTCAGATCCTGTCCAGGGTCCGGCACCCGAACGTGCTGGCGGTCAGGGAGGTCTGCGAGGTCGGCGACCACCCGTGCATCGTCGCCGAGTACCTCGAGGGCGGAAGCCTCCGGGAACGTCTCCGCAGGGTCGGTCGTCTGCCACCCGCCGAGGCGGCGCGGGTGGCCGTGCAGTGTCTGAGCGGCCTCCAGGCGCTGCACGATCAGGGGATCGTCCACCGTGACGTCAAGCCGGAGAACATTCTGATGAATGCCGCGGGTGTTGCCAAGATCGCCGATCTCGGTATCGCGAAGGAGTACGGTCTGATGGCGTCGCGGTCGCTTCCCGAGGGGCTGATCGGGACGCCGCTGTACATGTCCCCGGAGCAGACCCGCGCCGATCCGGCCGGGGTGCCTTCCGACGTCTACGCGATGGGGCTCGTCCTGTACGAGATGCTCTCCGGGTCCCATCCGTTCCAGGCACAGACGCTCGGACAGATCCTGGAGAAGCAGCGGAAGGTCCCGGCGCCCGACCTGTTGACGGTCGTGCCTGGAATTCCGGGGGCGCTCGCGGTCGCCGTGAACGCGTCGCTCGCCAAGGCAGTGCATCGCCGGCGGCCGGCGTCGCTCCGTGGAAGGCCACCCTGAGTTGGCGATGCTCTCCCGGGCCCCCAACCTGTGGGCAGCTCTGCTCATCCTGGGGACCTTGTTCGCGAGCATGCCGCTTTCGGAGGTGCTCGGGCCCTTTCGATATTGGATGGCCCGGCCGATCGTCGCCATCTTCCTTGCGATCGTCATCCCGACCTGGGTCGGGTGGGTGCTGGTCTCGTCCTGGTCCGGCTCCGAGGCGCGGCGGATCCTCCTCCTCGCCCCGGCGTACGTCGTTTCGGCCGTGCTGGCCCAGCTGACGCTGGGGCTCGACGCGGCGCCGCCCGAGGGCCGATTCGTTGGACTGCTCTTTGGCAGCGCGATCATCGGCCTCGCGTCGGTCTCCCCGGACGGATACCGGCTCATCGGACGGTTCTGGATGGCGCTGGTTCTGATCTCGTCGTACTGCTACACCACCTTGATGAGTGTCGACATGGCGTTCGACCGGGCTCCACCGGAGACAGTCCGGACCGTCGTGACCGCGAAGGAGACCCGGAAGATGACTGTCGGTCGGTTCTGGCTCGAGGTCCACCCCGAGGGCCGCGCCCGGAGAAGCTCGGCCACCGCTCGGAGGATCGAAGTGTCGGAGCAGGTGTTCGAAGCGGCATCGGTCGGCCAGCCGGTGGTGACCACGTGGGGCCGTGGTCTCCTCTCGTACCGATGGCTCAGGGATGTGCGTCCAGCCGAGGTCGATCCGACCGCAATGACGCGGGGCGCCCCGCAGTGATCCGGTGGATGACGAGCCGGCCCGGGCCTCCCGGGAGCTTCTGGCCTGCCGAGACGGAGGCCGAGGCCGGTCGCCTGGACTGGACTGCAGCGGCAGGCGAGTGAGGAGCTGGCGCCGTTCGATTACGACCCTATAGACTTTGCTTTGCAAAGTAGATAGACTCGTTTACACTCTGCGAGAACCGTAGGTGGAAGCCCATGTCCAGCACCACGTACACGAAACGCCTGGTCGAACGTCATTGCCGGAAGGCTCTGAGTGACCGGAAGATCCTCGTCTTGATCGGCACCCGGCAGACCGGCAAGTCGACCCTTGCGAGGCAGCTGATCTCGAGGGTGCCGGACCACGAGAGACTGGTTCTCAACCTGGACGACCCGTTCCTTCGTGACCACCTCGTCCAGGGAGAGCAGGCGCTGGTGCGACAGATGGAGGAGAAG
>JACQZM010000088.1 GCA_016213885.1 Candidatus Rifleibacteriota bacterium
GACGCCGGCGCGCGCGCCATCTCGGTGCAGTTGCTCGAGGGCGGCGTGCGGCAGATTCGCATCGTCGACGACGGCGGCGGCATCCCGAAGGAGGAGCTGCCGCTGGCCATCGCCCGCCACGCCACCAGCAAGATCGCCTCCCTCGAAGACCTCGAAAGCGTGGCCTCGCTCGGCTTCCGCGGCGAGGCGCCGGGTCTTGGATCATCGACGCCGTTGTGGTCCCGACCTCCGGTGGAGTACAATGCTGCGCCCTCCGAGGAGCTTCCGTACGGAGCCGTTCCGGAGGCCATGTCACCACGGAGAACCTCTTGGAAACACTGACCGCGCTCGTCGATCTCTTCCTGCATCTGGACAAGTACCTGGGCGAGGTGATCCGGTCCTACGGTACCCTGACGTACGGCATCCTCTTCCTCATCGTGTTCTGTGAGACCGGGCTGGTGGTCACTCCGCTGTTGCCTGGAGACTCCCTGCTGTTCGCCGTGGGGACCTTCTCCGGCATGGGCCATCTCGACGTGCGGGTGGTGCTCGTTCTCCTGATGCTGGCGGCGATCCTGGGCGACGCCGCGAACTACTGGATCGGCCACCTCGTCGGACCCCGGGTCTTCCGCAACGACACCTCCCGGTTCTTCAAGAAGGAGTACCTGGACCGGACCCACCAGTTCTACGAGCGCTACGGGGCCAAGACGATCATCATCGCCCGGTTCGTGCCGATCATCAGGACGTTCGCGCCCTTCGTCGCCGGCATCGGCGCCATGACGTACTGGCGGTTCGCCACCTACAACGTGATCGGAGGAGTCCTCTGGGTCAGCGCCTGCGTCGGCGCGGGGTATTTCTTCGGGAACATCCCGGTTGTGAAGCAGAACTTCTCCCTGGTGATCCTGGGCATCGTCTTCGTTTCGATACTCCCGGCCGTGATCGAGTACCTCCGGGAGCGCAGACGCTGCCAGTAAGAGCCCCGGGGGCCGGCCCCGTCCTTGCCCGGTCGGGCTCTACTGCGCCACCGGGCTGGCCTGGACGTTCGGCGTGACGGCTGCCGGGCCGACCGGCGGGAGAGGGGACGCGAGCGCCTTGGCCATCCCCTCGGCGGCCCCGTCATCTTCCATCTGCAGGGAGAACCGGACCACGCCGGCGGCCCGGATGGCGTCCAGCGCCTGGATCACCTGGCCGTACTCGGCGCCCTTGTCGGCGGCGATACCCACCTCGACGTTGGGGTTCGACACGACCTCGGTGGCCAGCTGCGACCTGAGCGTGTCCAGCGAGAGCATCGCTCCATCCAGCTGGATCTGGCCGTTCTTGCCGACGCTGAGACTGCGAGTCTGGGCCCGGGCGACGGTGGCCTCCCCGGTCTTCCCCTTGGGCAGGTCGACCTTGATGGCGGTCGGCTCCACCAGCATGGGGGCGGTTACCATCATGATGATCAGAAGCACGAGCGTCACGTCGACCAGCGGAGTCACGTTGATGTCGGCGATGACGCCGCCCTCATCCTCGTAGCTGCCCTGGATCGAGGCGGCCATCACTGGACTCCCGCGGGCCGGGTAGCGTGGAGCTCCACGAGCAGCGAGTGCGCCATTCCATCGGTGCCCAGCATGAAGCTGCGGACCTGGCGCTGGAAGTAGTTGTACGCCAGCACCGCCGGGATGGCGACCAGAAGGCCGACGGCCGTGGCAACCAGCGCTTCCGAGAGCGAACCCATGACCACGGCCGGGCCCTTGGCGCTCGACGTGGCCAGGTCGTGGAACGCCTTGATGATGCCGATGACCGTGCCGAAGAGGCCGATGAAAGGGGCGTTGGAGCCCAGAGTGCCGAGGATCGCCAGGTTCCGTTCCATCACCAGGCGCGCCCGGGCCTTCGCGGAGTGCATCGCCTCGGCCACAGCCTCTGGACCGCGGGCGATCTCCTTCAGGCCTGCCGACACCACCACGGCCGCCGGGTGCCTGTGAGTGGCCAGACGCACCCGGGCCTCGTCGGGCTTTCCGGAAGCCACGAGCCTCCGGACCTCGTCGGTCAGGGCCTCGAGGTCATCCTGATGGCGGTAGTAGAAGATGATACGTTCGACGATGACGGCGAGACTGATGATGGAGAGCCCGACCAGCAGCCAGAGCACCCATTCGGCGCCCATGAGGGCCAGACCCAGTAGATGGCTCGTGAGGTTCATGATGAAGGTCCCTATTATGGCTCCAGAGGCCTGCTGTTGTAAAGATGATGGGTGGGCCAAGAGCCGGCGCCTCGCCGGATCCGAGTCGCAAGACCCGGCGCCTCGCCGGGTCCGAGTCGCGCCCCCGAGCGCGACCTCAATCCGGATCCCCTCCTCTTTCTTTCTCCCGAGCGCGACTTCAAATGAACCCCCTCCACTTCCTTCGTGACTCTGCAGCCAGGCCGAAGCCTGATCACAGGCCCGACTCCGCGAAACAGGCGGGGGAGCCTGGGGCCCTGGAATTCCCGGTAGCTTCCCGCGACAGGTCGGCAAACGAGGAACAGGAACGGGGCCGCGGAGCGCGCAACGCGATGCGAGCTGCCTTGGTCAGCTCCCGCCGGCGCGGCTTCCCGTGCCGTTGCCCCGACCGGATCCGGGGCGCTCTGGCTGGCGCCGTCTGGCCAGCCGGTGACCGTGCCAGGTCTCGGCCAGCTCGCGCCCAAGACGCCCTGGCTCCGTCATCAGGAGCACCAGCGCAGCCCGCATCGCCGGGTCTCCACGCGAGTAGAGCGTCCGGTCGAGCCTCACGCTGACGACCCGCCCGGCTCGGATCGCCTCCAGGATGTCCTCCACCCGGTTCCTTCGTGCCAGGACCATGCTCCTCGGCGCCCCGGCAAAGCACCCTCCATGGGAGTCGGAGGCACCGATTGTCGGCGGCCTGTCAGCGAGCACCTCCAGGGTCTGGTCGGTCATCCACCGGTCATCCTCGACGGCGGCCAGACCGAGCCGCCGCCATCGTGCCAGGTTGGCCTGCTGCCACGGAACCTTCGGGTACAGCGGATGCGCCAGGACGGGAAGCGCCCCCTGGTCCGCGATCCGCCGGATGAACAGCTCCGGCGGAGCCGTGTGCATGAACCAGGGAGCAGGCACCCACTGTCTGAGTCCGATGGCCGCGACATGGGCTTGCCCGAGCAGGATCTCCTCACCAGGGATGAAGACCGAGCCGTCTCCTCCCGCAGCCACCGCAGCGGCTGCCACCGCGTTGGCCCCGGGCGCGAAGTGCTCCGTGAGGGCGTGGAAGTTCGCAAAGCAAGAGAGCGCGTGGGCCGCGGCCGCACCGGCCTCGACGGAGCCGGAGAGCGATGCCGAGCAGTGGGTATGGAGGTCGCCGAACAGGGGCCGGAGCCCGCTGGCCAGCCAGTGGCGGGCCTTCTTCATGGCCGGACCCGCCGGGTCGAGCACGGCCCGCGCCTCCTGGAGAGCCGCTCCATGAGCAAGCCCCACCGACCCGTCCATGACCAGGCAGGTCGCCTGGTCGAACAGGTCGTCCCCCGGACCCACCGGCCGGCCCTCCAGGAGTCGGTCCACGACCCGGTTGCGCATCTCGAAGGTGGGCGCCTCGACCTCCACGAACAGGTCCCCGGTGTGGTAGACGAAGGCGTACTCCCACTCGAAGTGGGTCGTCGGATGTCGCGTCGGAGCCCTGGCCATGACGGTCCGGCGGTTCGCGACCACGTCGGTGTAGCGCTGGAACGCCCGGCGGTCTTCGGGGCCGATGGCGGTCACCGCGAAGAGCGGAACTCCGCCCCGGTAGACCACCAGCTCGTTGCATGGCCTCGGGTGCTCGCGGCCTTGCAGGGCGGCCGGCACCGTGAGTCCCCGCACCAGCGCCAGCAGGCGGCCCACGGTGCCGGTCGGCACGAACGAGCCTCCGGTCCCCTCGGCCTCGAGGAACGTCGCGATCCGGTCGGCTGCGTCGAGGTACTGGCCGATCTCCTCGTGGGGATTGCCGGCCGGCCAGGGCATCCGGAACGGCCCGTGAAGGCTCAGCACGTACTTCGGGTAGTGGGTCACCCACTCCAGCGCCTTCTCCTGCCGGATCCGGATGTCGGACAGCCACCGGACGAACAGCGGATCGCCCGCCCTGGGAAGCGCCAGGATTCTCTCCAGCGCCGGCTCCAGTCGATCGATCCGGCGGCGGACCAGGGACCAGGCCTGCCACCAGGCCGCCACGAAACAGGTCAGGACCACGACGGCGGCGGCCAGGCCCAGCCGCTGCGGCAGGGTCGCTCCGGCGACCGGGGGCGGTGCGCTTGGCGAGACGTCGGGGCGGGAGCGCGCCCACGTCAGGGCAGCGCCCAGGGCGAAACCCTCGATCACGCCGGCCAGGAGGCCTGCCGGAGCTCCACTCTCGACCAGGTGGGCCGCGCCCAGGACCAGGCCGGTTCCCGCCCCTGCCCGGACCATCGACCGGCAGCCCCGATCTGGGCCGGTCGCCCCGAGGACGGCGCCAAGGACGAGGCAGAGCCACGGAGTCGACAGCGGGAGGCCCAGGTCCGTCCCGGCCGACGGGCCGATCAGAAGGTCCAGGAGACCGACAGTCAGGCCCAGTCCACCGGCCCCGGCCAGCGCCTGGATCAGAGCCGCCCGGGGAGCCCGGAGCGGCGCGATGCGAGTCGCGACCGCCGCGGAGACCGCCACTCCGAAGCTCACCAGAGACGCCGTCGCCGCACCCAGTCCCAGCACCCTGCCGACGTGAGCCTGGCCCGTCGGGAGCCCCCACAGGATGCACACAACGGCCAGACGGGCCAACGCCACGGCCGCGGCCGCGACCAGCGATCCGCGAAGAGCACCTTGGAGAATCTCGGCGGTCGTTTTCATGGATGCCCCGGCGGTAGGGACTCTAGCATGCATGGGCACGCAGGCGGGACCGCCCGGGACCGCCCGTATCGCCGCTGGAACCTCGACCCGGCACGTCTCGTCGTCATGGCGCCCGGCCCCGGACTCCCGCGGGAGGCGGAGCGGATCGGTCGGGCCCCTGGCCCTGAGAAGATCCCAGGGGATTGACATGTGGGCCACGAAATCCAATACTTGATGTGGCTGCGAGGAGCGCCTTGCGGCATGACATACCCGGTGGAGGGATCGCTGCCATGAGAGTCGCGCGACAGGCTGTCCTGGGGGTCGTTGTGGCGGCGCTTCTGTTCGCGCCCGTCCTGTGGGCCGCTTCGGAGGCGTTCCAGCGCGGCTACGGCGACGGCAAGACCTTCGGCGAGCGCATGGGCAAGAACAAGGAGCACGTCCTGGAGGCGGGCGTGCTCGTGCTGCACACGGCGGAGACGCAGGGGACGCTGGTCCTGTCCTCGATGGCGGAGGGCTACTTCGGCGGGGACAAGCTGAAGGTGGGCGGC
>JACQZM010000089.1 GCA_016213885.1 Candidatus Rifleibacteriota bacterium
CCTGGCGCTGGAAAACTTCTTCTCCACCCGTGGGGACCACATGGCGGCTGTGTTCGAGATGCTGGCGCCGGTCGTCCAGCTGCTGGACAACCGGTTCGAGCGCGTGGAGATGGCCGGGCTCAAGCTGGAGCTCGAGGTGCGCGAGCAGGCCAGAGAGGCCCAGATCGAGCGGATCCAGCTCGATCGGGTCGAGTTCGAGCGAGGCGAGACCGTGGAGACCGCAGTGATCATGAAACCGTTCGGGGGTGACCGCGAGTCGGTCCGGATGCGGTTCGTCGTTCCCAACGACGCCGCGATCGGCCCGGCGCAGCTTCACGTGTCCGACGCTCAGGGAGCCCGGATGCGTGCCCAGCAGCGCAACCCGGCTCACTACAGCCCCACCTCGCTCGACAGCCAGATCGCGCTGTCCGCGGCGGAGCGGAAGAACAACGAGGTGGTGCTCCAGCTGTTGCTGCCGCGTGACGGCGTCTCGTACACCGGAACCGACCTCCCACGCCTGCCGGCCTCGGCTCTCTCGGTGCTGGCCGCCACGGGCTCCACCGGCTACAAGAAGCTCCAGTCCGAGGTGGAGGTCCGCGAGAAGACGGGCTACGCGATCCGTGGCGGGGAGATGATCGAGATCAAGATCAAGGAGCGCAAGCAACCATGACGCGCATCACCATGGCCGCCATGCTGGTTCTGCTGGGCCTCTCCCCAGCGGTGCTGACCGCCGGGTTGCCGGTCCGGACCACCATCGCCACCGCCGAGGAGTTCGACAAGGGGGAGCTCACGAACGTGAGTCTCTCCAGCGAGGGCAACCTGCGCCTGTCCCCGGCGATAGCCTTCGTCGACCTCCCGGTCGACGCCTCGAAGGCCAAGACGGACGGCGGGGCCCAGGAGATGTTCGCCTGGTGCACCCGCGCGACCCGTTCCGGCTCCCTGCTCGTGGGGACCGGCAACGGGGGCCTCGTGCTCCGGCGTGCATCGGGCGGCGCCGGCCCCCTGACCGTGATGGCCAGGACCGGCGAGCTCATCGTCACGAGCCTGACCGAGGACGACCAGGGCAACGTCTACGCCGGCACCATCCCCAACGGCAAGATCTTCAAGATCGCCCCATCGGGCAGGACCGAGGTCCACGCCCAGGTGCCGGCGCCCTACGTGTGGGCCGTGGGGATGCTGCCGGGCGGGGATCTCGTCGCGGCCACGGGGCCCGAGGGCGCTCTCTACGTCATCGGCCCTGATTGCCAGCCGAAGCAGAGGCTCAAGACCGCCGAGCGCAACCTCATGTCGCTTCTGGTGGCCAGCGCCGACTGCATCTACGTGGGCACCGAGCCGTCCGGCCTGGTGTTGCGGGTCGATTCCGCCGGCAAGGCGACGACGCTGTTCGATGCCCCCCAGGCCGAGATCAGGGCGCTCGCCCTCGACAGCCGCGGCAAGCTCTACGTGGCCGCCACCACGGCCCAGAAGACGACCCCTCCAGGGGGTCCGGGCGGGCCCCCGCCTGCGTCGCCGATCGGGCCGGGCCCGGTGCTGCTGATCGGCAAGACCACGGCGCCCTCTCCGGCGCCGCCCGGGAAGCAGGCACCCTCGCCGGCTCCGGCAGGCGGTGCGGGACTCCCCGCGGCGGCAGGCGAGGCGAAGGCCGAGGGCCCTCCAGCCGTGCCGGAGAAGCGCAAGGAGCCGGGCCCTTTGATCGAGGGCGGCCCGCCGGATGCTGGCCGAGACGACGCCAAGGCCGCCTCCCGATCCACCGCTCCGACCAAGTTCGGCCGGAAGGGCGTCGACGCCAACCAGGCCGTCTACAGCATCACCCCCGAGGGGGCCGTGACCCAGGTCCTCTCCGCCAGCCAGTCGGTGCTGCTGTGCCTGGCCATCGACGACCGGGACCGGGTCCACGACGGCACCGGCAACGAGGGCACCCTGTTCATGATCGACGGCGTCCACGTGACCAAGCTGGCCAAGCTCGAGGTCGGCCAGGTGTTGACCCTGGCCGCCCTGCCCGGAAAGGGCATGGCCTTCGGCACCGGGAACCCAGCCCGGGTGGGCATCATGGGCCCTGACGCGGCGCAGCAGGGCTTCTGGGTCTCGGAGCCGAGGGACTTCACGTCGCTCTGCCACTGGGGCTCCGTCGGCTACACCTGGGACGGGGCCCCGGCCGGAGCGGTGAAGCTCTCCACCCGGTCCGGCAACTCGGCTCGACCCGACGAGACGTGGTTCGCCTGGGCTCCGGCCACGTCCCGGGGCGACGGTCTGCTCGTGGGCTCGCCGGCAGCCAGGTACATGCAGCTCCGGGTGGATCTGTCGGCCGGCGACCGGTCGACCTCTCCACGGGTGTCGGAGGTGTGGCTGGTCTCCCGGCAGGTCAACCTTCCCCCGGAGATCGAGAAGTTCGAGGTCGGCCTCCCCGTGGTGGACCCGATCTCGGATCCCCGGGACGTGGAGTCCAGGGAGGGCCAGAAAGAAAAGAAGAAGAAGAAGCGCGAGCCACCGGCCCTCCGCCACCTGAAGTGGGAGGCCTCCGACCCGAACGAGGACCGGTTGAGCTTCTCCCTGGCGATCCGCGGCGAGGGAGAGAGCGCCTGGAGGGTGCTCTCGGAGCGGGAGATCATGAGCACGTCCATGGACTGGGACACCCAGGATTTCCCGGACGGAAGGTACCGTCTTCGCCTCGTGGCGAGCGACCGCGGCTCCAATCCGTCGGAGGTGGCGCTGGCGGCGGAGAGGGTCTCGGAGCCGTTTCTGCTCGACGCCACGCCACCCCGGGTCGAGCTGACCGAGGTCGTGGCGGGGACCGGGGTCCTCGACGTCTCCGGCCTGGCCACCGACGGGCCCGGCAGCGTGGTGAACGTGGAGTACGCCGTGGACGACGCGGACTACCGGATGCTGCAGGTAACAGACGGCATCGCAGACTCGCCCCGCGAGGAGTTCCGGCTCCGTCTGACCGGCCTCGCCACGGGAGAGCACACGCTCTCGATCAGGGCCCACGACGAACTGGGCAACGTGGGCAGCGCCCGCCGCACCGTCACCATCAGGTGACCGGGCTCACTGGATGAGCCGGCGGCCGGTCACCCGCTGCTTGAAGCCCGACAGCCGGGCGCAGAACCCCCAGTTCTGCTTGATGTTGGAGCAGCGCAGCACCAGCGAGTTCGTCCCCGCCTTCAGCCTGAGCGGCACGTGCCGGGCGTCCACCACCACTTCGGTGGGCCCGGGATCGTAGTACATGGAGCGTCCGTTCAGCCACACCACCATGGCGTCGTCGTAGCCCATCAGGAGCTCCCCATCCTGGTCGACCGGCGAGTCCAGCAGGCAGGCCGCGTAGGCGCTGGCATCCTCCGCACCGACCATCAGGCGCTCGAGGTCCACGAAGCTCCCCAGAGCCTCCCGCGGCCACCGGACGAACGAGCGGACGCCTCCGGTGGCGGCCGACCGGGCCTCGACGGCGGCCAGCACCTTGGAGTCCCAGTTCAGGCTCCCGGTGTAGGGACCGGTCACTGACCAGTCGGTCAAGAAGTCGAGGTCGTCCTCGAGCTGGTAGATGGAGACGCCGTTCCTGTCGAACACCTTGGCGAACCGGGGATCGGCGGAGGCCTTCTTGACCAGGCGAGAGAAGTCGTTCGTGCAGAGCAGCCAGTGCGCCTTGAACTGCAGCTTGATCGGATTGAAGATGTCCTGGCAGTAGACGTTGGCCACGTTGTACCAGAGCTTCCACTGGACCGGGTCGTACTCGTAGAAGAAGGCCGGGTCGAGGCAGATCAGGTACCGGTTCTGGTCGTTGTAGTAGAACAGCTCCGGAAAGTCGTCCCAGTCGGCGGTGAACACGATCTGCCCCGGCTTGCTGTGCTGCTTCAACCAGAGCGCCGCCTCTTTCATGTTGGGAGGTGCCTCCGCGACGAGATCGCGGCGGATGTCGAGGTAGCTGTGGACCAGCAGCCCGGTCTGCACCCCCACCACCACCCATGCCACGAGCTGACAGGCCAGCGGCCTCGTGCGGAACCACCGGCCGAGATCCTCGTCGGAGAGCAGGTCCCTGGTGAGAAAGGCAGCGTACGCCACCACCAGCGGCGCCGCGTACTCGATGAACCGCTTCGAGAGCATGGTGAGCACGCCGAACGCCAGCATGGCCAGAAACAGGTAGACCGTGCCCGTGGACCTGGGCCTGAGCACCAGCAACGTGGCCAGCGAGCACAGGAAGAAGGTCAGGGAGAGCGCCGTGGTCGAGAACAGCATCGTCTTGAACTCCGGCGGGTAGAGCTCCCCGCCGAAGAACAGGTTCACCTGACCGGCCCACTTCAGCGTGAGCACCCGGATGTTCTGGGTCCACCACATGGTGAACGAGTGGGGGAAGTTGGGGTGCAGCATGAGGCCGACCAGGGAGCCCACGATGGCGATCGGGATCAGCTTCCGGTCGACCGGCTCGCCGCCATGGAGAGGAGGTAGCCCCGGTTCTGGCAGAGCCGGTAGAGGAACAGCGATCCGGAGCTCAGCAGCAGAACCACGAAGAACAGCGTGAACCGACACCGGTTCGCCCGCAGAAAGACGAAGAACACCGTGAAGAAGAGCGCGTCGAAGAAGACGGCGCCCGCCTTGATCGCCGGGACGTCGTTTGCGATGTACGTGAACGGGATCAGCAGGACGTGATAGAGGAACGAGGAGTCGGAGAACCGGTCCTTGAAGATGGACGTCTGGGTCCACGGGAAGTCGTGGACCGGGCCGTGGTCGCGGATGAGCAGGGCCATCTTCTGATGGAAGAAGGAGTCCACGGCGACCACGTGGGGACAGAGCCACTGGATGTGGGCGAAGACGATCGCCGCGCCGACGAAGACCAGGAACACCATGATCCCGGGGGGAAGGGGGAACCCGCCCGGCTCGGCGCCCCGGCCGGCCCTGTCGTTCGTGGAAGAGCCACTCATTCGCTTGCCGGCGTCAGCCCCGGCCCCTCAGTCGACGAACCGGTATTTGAGAAGCGTCCAGAACGCTTCGACCCCGTCCCTGAAGCGGATCTTCTTCCCCTCCGCCTCGGTCCGCGCCGCGTAGCGGATCGGGACCTCGACGATGGCGATGCCGCGCTTCAACACCTTGGCGGTGATCTCCGGGCAGAACTCGAATCGCTCGCATCTGAGCGGGATCGCCTTGATGACCTCCGTCTTGAAGACCTTGTAGCACGTGGCCTCGTCGGTGATGCGCGCGCCGAAGAGCAGATTCACGAGCCAGGTGAGCATCCGCGCCGCGATCTTGAATCGCGAGTAGCCCATCTGGTTCCCCGGGTGGAACCGGGTGCCGTAGACGACCTGCGCCCTGCCGTCGAGGATGGGCTGGATCAGCGCCGGGTAGTCAGCGGGATCGTACTCCAGATCAGCGTCCTGGACGATCACGAGATCGCCGCTCACCTGCTCCAGGGCGGTGCGTATCGACATCCCCTTGCCCCGGTTCACCGGGTGGTGGATGACCCGGACGCCGGGACCGGACAGGGCATCGAGCGCCGCGCCGGTCCCGTCGGAGGAGCCGTCGTCGACGATCACCAGCTCCTTCTCGACCGGGCTGGAGGCGACCCGGGAAACCAGCTCGGCGACGGTGCGGGCTTCGTTGTAGACGGGAATGACCACCGACAGCTTCATGTGATGGCGCGATTATAGCCGTCGCGCCGGGGTGTGACAACGCTGGCCTCCGGGCTCACCACTCCCAGGGCGTCACCGTGAGCCGCCAGAACGGGATCTCCGACGGGTAGACCATGTTGAACGCCTTGTCCAGCACGATCAGCTTCACTCTCGTGATCCTGAGCATCTTGTAGTTCTCGTTTCCGTAGACCGACATGCGGAACCCCATGTCGCTGGCGAGCTGCTGCTTGGCGACCCTGGTGTACTTGTCGACGATCCGCCTCCAGTCTTCCCGGTACCCCTTGGTCTCCTCCGGGGTCATCGCCGTCTGGAAGACGAACGGGTCCGGCCGATCCTTCACCAGGATGCCGACCTTCACCTTGTAGAGCTGGTCGCCGGCGATCCTCAGGATCTGGTCCTCTCCCATCAGGCTCAACAGCTTCTTGGTGCCGCCGATCCGATCCATGATCCGGGGGCCCACGATGGTGGGGTCGGCGGTGAACAGGTTCTCCACGCCGACCATCTGCTTGAGGCTGCCGCACAGCGGCGGCGGAAACGACCGGACGCCGAAGAAGACCGCCGATCGCTGACAGTCCAGAATCGTGACGTCGTCCGGGCTGACCTGGAGCTTGAGGTTGCTCACCCCCGCCGTGAACGTCTTCAAGAACGGGTGTCGCACCTCCACCTTCTCCGCCGTCACGAGCGCCCCCACGTCCATCACCGCTGGCCGGGCCGGCGGGCCCGACGCGTGGGCCTCCACGGCGACGCGCCCCGTGACCGACATGCCCGGCTCGAGCTTCAGCAGAGATCCGGTGATCCGGCCCAGGTCCAGGGCCGGGGCGCTGAGCCGGCCGGCGAACCGCATCTCCCTCGCCGCGTCCCTTCCGTAGGCGATGGCCGCCACCAGCGGCTGATCGAGGATCGTGACCGAGAGCTTCTCGGTGCCGATGTGGTCCGGCATCAGCTCCACCCGGGACGGGAGGCTCGACCCCGGTATCCACCGGTCTAGGGCGTCCACCC
>JACQZM010000090.1 GCA_016213885.1 Candidatus Rifleibacteriota bacterium
GACTCCGCGAAACAGGTGGGGGATCCTGGCGGTCCGGTCGGGCCTCCATGCTACCAGATCGTTGGACGCGAGGGCAGCAGGGACCGCCGGGGAGCCGCGTCCGGCCGCTCGTTTCGAGGAGTCCGGCCTCGGACCGGGCCACCGGCAAGATCATGGAGCGCCGGATCTCGAGCGGGATGGTATGCTGGAGGCCAGGGGAGCGCTCGCGCAGCCGCGTCGGCAGCAGACGCCTCCCCGGAGATGTCAGGCGAATCGATCTCGTGGCGAGGCCCAGGGCAGACGACGATTTTCCGGTCGAGTGCGCGAGGAAGTACCGCCCGGAGCGGATCCTCGCCGCGGGCGGTTTCGGCACGGTGTGGCTTGCGACCCAGGTGGACCTGGGACGACCGGTGGCGGTCAAGCTGCTGAACGCGGACAGCCTGGACCCCGACGAGCATGTCGAACGGTTCCTCACCGAGGCCCGGGTGACCGCTTCGCTGAGCCATCCCAACATCGTCGTTCTGCTCGATCACGGCCTGGATGGCGGCCGCCCCTGGATCGCCTACGAGTATCTCCCCGGGAGCACCCTCCGGGAGGAGCTGGTGGACGGGCCCATGCCCTGGTGGGTCGCCCTCGACGTGGTTTCCCAGGTGGCGACGGCCGTCGAAGCGGCCCACGAGAAAGGCGTCCTCCACAGGGACCTCAAGCCCGAGAACATCATCCACGGCGGCAACGGCCACTACAAGGTCACGGATTTCGGCATCGCCAAGTGGGTCTCGGGCTCCAGGGTGCAGACCCAGGCCGGCTACATCATGGGCACTCCGGCCTACGTGGCTCCCGAGCAGATCGCCAGGGGCCTCGCGACTCCCCAGACGGACATCTACTCCCTCGGCATCCTGCTGTTCGAGCTCGTCGTCGGGACCGTCCCCTTCAACGATGAGAACCCGGTGAAGATCCTGGAGAAGCACGTCAAGGCGGATCCGCCTCGGCCCGGCGCTCTGAGGCCCACGGTGCCCGGATCGGTGGACCGCATCGTCCTGAAGTGCCTCTCGAAGTCGCCTTCTCGACGGTACCTGACCGTGGGCAGCTTCCTGAAGGCCGTCAGGGAAGCGCTGTCGACGGCCCCCGGGCAGACCTCCTCCCCTCCCCGGCCGGCGGGGTCGCAGCCCGACCGGGACGGGTCGAACGATCCGGCACCCGCGACGGTCGGTCGACGACCGGGCGCCGATGCAGGCCCGCGGCGGATCCCCGGACTCGTCGCGGCGATCGCGGCGGTCGCCCTGGCTCTAGCGATGGTGTACGGCCTCTGGCCGGGAGCCCGGTCGGCGCCACCCGTGGCCAGCCGGACTGTCGCTGCCGGGCCCGGGTTCGCCAGACGCCTGGAGCTCGCCGTGGAGCGCGAGCAGGCGGTGTTCGCGACGCTGACCGACACGGGCTTCCAGCTGGCCGTGGCCCCGGGAGGCGGTGTGTCGCAGGCGCAGGCGCTCCTGTCGAGGATCCAGGAGAACCACCGGGAGCTCTCCACGCTGTGGGCCGATCTCGAGCCGATCCGCAGGGACCTGGGGGCGCACGCCGGGCCGGCCCTGTGCGTGCTGGAGAGGACCGCTGCGTACCGGTTCATCACGTGGACCGAGATCCAGCGCGTGAGCGATCTGCTGCGCTACACGCGGCGCAAGCCCAGGGCCGGGGAAGAGCTGGAGACGATGGACGTCCTGGGGCTGGCCTCCCTCGCTTCCATGAAGTACGGCGTGGAGGGGATCGGCCTTCTGGGAGACCATTTCGAGTGGGCCGTCGCGACGTTCGATCGCGCGGGCGGGACCGGCCAGGGTGACGTGGTCGCCCGGGTCCTGGCGGACAACTTCCTCGTCGGCTCCTGCTTCAACGTCGGAGACCCCGAGCCCAGGCACCTCGCGAGCTACTGCGGGCTGGTCCATGGCTTCAAGCGCAAGCTCTCCGCTCTTGCGCCGCCGGTGGGCCCACCGCTGGTGGACGCCATCGGCGACTTCTGGGAGTGGCGCTTCGCCGCCTGCTGCCGCCAGAGCCCGTGTCCCACCAGCAGCCAGGTGCACGCCGATCTGATCCGTCTCGAGGAAGCCGTCGGAGGTCCGAAAGCTGCGTTCGACGACCTGCGCCGATGGATCGTGAGGAAGGAGAAATCCCGGGGCGCCGGTCCCGCCCCGGACGCCCCGGCGTCCGCACGCTGACGCTCCGCGGCGCCGGCGGTGTCCGACCGGCTCCCGGCCGTCGATCGGACGATCCGGCCGGGTCAGCGACCTCGCTCGAGCTCGTGGGTCCACAGGGCCGCGAGCCACGACAGGCCGACGCCGGCCAGGATGCACCAGTACGGTACCAGCGGCGCCCTGAACCTGTGGTAGGCGAGCACGGTTCCGCAGGTGAGGCTGATGTACGAAAGGTGCGGCACCACCAGCGCCAGGGTGGCGCCGTCGCGACGGATCACGACCAGCACCAGGCCCAGGCTCCCGAGCGCCAGAACGATGAGCCTGTAGATCACCTCGAAACCGATGGCCAGCTGCTCGCCTGCACTCAACGCGGCCCAGCGCTCCCGCATGGTCCTCTCGGCCCCGCCGCCGGATCCGAACAGACCGACGCCGCGATACCAGAGGTCGAACTGCTTGAGCAGATCGAAGATCGACAGGCCGACCCAGGCCTTCACCATGCCGCTGGCCATCACGGGCACGTACTCCAGCGGATGGGCCCGCAGGTACCGCCGTCCGATCTCGTTTCTGATCCGATCCAGGTGGGCCGGGCCCAGCCCTCTCTGCTGGACCTCCTGGCGGCTCTCCCGATCGAGCCGGGCCCAGGCTTCGGCCACCGGGACCGCCCAGACCCGGGCCATCACGCCGGAGACCCTGTAGAAGAGGAGCTCCTGGCCCTGGATCGACGAGAACTCCCAGACTCCCACCGAGACCCGATTGCGCACCATCCAGGCGGCCAGCGGCAGGGAGAACGACAGGACGAGGAGGAGGAAGCAGGTCACGACGGCCCGGAGGTTGCGGCGAGGCAGCAAGGCTATCCAGACGACCCCGGGCAAGAACAGGAACGTGGGACGGGTCAGCGCGCACGCAGCCAGGAGGAGCCCGACGACGACGCCGGTCCACGCCGGCCCGCGGGGAGCGTCGACCCGACCGGTCGGGTCAGGGGTGGCGCCCCCCGGCCCGGGCGGTGGGTACAGGTTCACGATGAAGAGGCTGGCGGCCAGCAGGAGGAAGACGGCCAGGGTCTCCGTGAGCAGCATCATCGACAGCGCAAGCGACGGAAGGTCCAGGGCGAGGAGGATCGCGGCCACGAGAGCGGCACGCCGGCCCACGAGCCGGGTGGCGATGCGGTCGACCAGCAGAACGCTCGAGCTGGCGATGACGCACTGCGCCAGCGCCGGTCGCACTCCGAAGAGGCCGTAGACCGCGGCCAGGAACCACGGGTAGACCGGCGTCCTCAGCGAGTCCGGTGCGAACGGGGGCGTGAAGCTGACGGACAGGGTGCCGTGGGCGAGGAGGTTCACCGCGGCCTGGTGATAGCCGTGACTGTCGGTGCTCTGGAGGATTCGGTCCCAGTGCGTCGCGCCCCAGAGCCAGGGTATGATGCGAACCCCGAAGGCGAGGGAGAAGAGTGCGAGGTCACGGGAGGGAGGCCACAGGTGCTTCCATATCATGTACGCGTGTCCCAGTCAACGATGGCGACGATGATGAGATGAAGAGGCTGACTGGAATACCTGCGCGGGAAGGGGAGTAGGTGTTGGCAGATCGATCACGAGGAGACAGCCCAGTGTACGAGGCCGCTGCGGCGGCCGAGCTGCCCGACGAGCAGCTGGCCGACCTTGTGTCCCAGGGCGACCGCGCCGCCTTCGATTCGCTGGTGAGGCGGCATCATCGCCGGGTGTTCAGCATCTGCTATCGCATGACCGGGTCTGCCCAGGAGGCAGAGGACATGGCTCAGGAGACGTTCTTCAGGCTCTACCGCCACCGGGAGAGCTACCAGACCGGACGCCGGTTCAAGGCGTGGCTGGACCGGATCTGCGTGAACGTCTGCCTGACCAACCAGCAGCGGGTCCGCCGGCTGGGACCGGTGGTCAGGCTCGGCCAGACCGACGCCTCGAGCGCCGCGGGCATCGCGACGAGCAACCCCGAGAGTCTCGACCCCGAGGCGCGAGCCGGCGTCTCCGAGCTCATCAGATCGGTTCAGAAGATCGTGACGACGCTCCCGACCCCGTACCGGGCGGCGCTGGTGCTGCGCGTGTTCGGTGGCCTCTCGTACCAGGAGATCGCCGACGCGCTGGAGTGCTCGATCGGAACGGTAATGTCCCGGATCAACCGGGCGCGGATCCAGGTGAGGAACCACCTGAAGGACCAGCAATGAACAGCTGTACACCGACCCGGAGGAGGCTCTCCGCCTACCTCGACGGGGAGCTCGATCCGACCGGGAGAGGCGAGGTCGAGGCCCATCTTCTCGCGTGCGAGCGGTGTCGGAAGCTCAAGGGCGAGCTGTCCGCTGCGGACAGCTGGCTCCTCTCCGCGCCGGTCCCGGAGCCCACCGTGGCCGACACGGCAGCCTTTCTGAACAGGCTCCACAAGAAGCTGGACGTGAGGTGCCCCCAGCCGGTCTCGCTGCCTGCAGCGTCCCCGCGCTCTCGCTTCTCGATCGCTCTTCCGTGGGCGTTCGCCGGGTTCGCCGCGATGGCCCTCCTGGTGGTCGTCCCGGGCCTCCACCGGTCCAGCTCCCCGGAGCCACGGATGGAGCTCGCGTCGGCCAGGAGGGCCGGGCCATCCGGTGCGGGGCCTTCGGCGGCCGGGGACGTCACGGGCGCACCGGCGGCTCTCGAGGAGGCATCGGGGACCCGGAAGAACGAGGCACGGGTGGCTTCCGTGGCGGTTCCCAGCCCCGCCGCCTCGGCGCGGCCGGCGTCTCACGACCCGCTGGTGGCCACGCAGGCCCAGCTCGCCAAGCTGGAGGAGCAGATCCGCGAGCTCGAACGGTCCGTGGTCACGTTCACCGCTCAGGCCAGACTTGAGTCCCAGGCCCGCACTCAGGAGTTCGCTTCCAGGAGGTTCGTGCCATGGCGAGATCTCGAGCCCTCGCGCTAGTCGCATTGACCGTCACCCTGGCGCTGTCCGGCCCCCGATCGGCTCTCGCCAACGGACGGCTCCTCGTGGACGGGTCGCTCGCCCCCGGCCTGACTCTCTCGTACCAGCGGGTGGAGGTCACGATCCAGAACCAGGCGGTCACCACGAAGGTTCGCCAGCAGTACACGAACTCCACCGACAGGGTCCTCGAGGGCGAGTATCTCTTCACGGTCCCTCGAGAGGCCAGCATCTCCGATTTCGCGATCTGGGACGGAAAGGACCGGGTGGCCGGGGTGATCCGGTCCAAGGAGCTGGCCCGGGAGGTCTACGACACCATCGTCTCCGCGAGGAGGGACCCGGGGCTGCTGGAGCAGGTGGACGAGAACCTGTTCAGGGCCAAGGTTTTCCCGATTCCCTCGCGATCCGACAAGAAGATCGAGCTGGAGTACCGGGAGATGCTCCGGATGGACTCGGGGCTGGTGGCGTACCGGTTCCCGCTGGGCGTCAGGGGACAGCTGCAGCAGGGGATCAAGGAGCTGGTCATGACGGTGCAGATCGTCGATGGGGGCGACATCCGGGCGGCCTGGTCCTCCACCCCCGCGGTGGCGGTTCACCACCACGACCGGCACCAGGTCACGGTGAGCTACGAGGCGAACAACGTGCTGGCCCAGGATGACTTCACGGTCTTCTACCAGGTGGACCGGCCCCCCAGCGGCATGAAGCTCCTGACCGAGCGGAGGCCCGGCGACCCGGGCTACCTCATGCTCTCGGTCTCGCCACCCGACCAGGGGCTGCCCCGCCGCGCCAAGGACGTCGTGTTCGTCGTCGATTGCTCCGGGAGCATGCAGGGCACCAAGCTCAGCCAGGCGAAGCGCGCCCTGAAGTTCTGCCTGTGGACTCTGGAGACGGAAGACCGGTTCAACATCATCCGGTTCTCCACCAGCGTCGACCCCTACGCGACCGGCCTCGTGGAGGCGACCAACGAGGGGCTGGAGAAGACGCAGCAGTGGGTCGAGGACCTCCAGGCCCTGGGTGGCACCGACATCGACGGGGCCCTTGCCACGGGTCTTGCTGTCTTCCCGAAGGACGGCCCGGTCCGGCCGCGCTACATCGTCTTCTTGACCGACGGAGAGCCGACCGTGGGCGAGACCGATCCCGCGGCGATTCTCAAGTCGGTCCGGGAGAGGAACACCGTGAGCGCACGGGTCTTCACCTTCGGCGTCGGGGAGGCGTTCAACTCCCGGCTGCTGGACCAGGTCGCCCGGGAGAATCGTGGAGAGGCGATCTCGGTATCCGCCGACGAGGACCTGGAGGCTCTGCTGCCGGTCTTCTTCGGCAAGCTCACCAAGCCGCTCTTCGAGAATGTGAAGGTGGACTGGGGGTCGCTCAAGGTGGGGTCCGTGCACCCGCGGCAGCTCCCCCACTTCTACCTGGGTCAGCAGGTCACGGTGGTCGGACGCTACCAGGGCGCGGCCAGCGGGGCGATCCGGGTGATGGCGGACGTGGAGGGGAAGCCGATCAGGTACGACTGCCAGGCGACCCTGCCGGAGACCGCGACCGGCGCCCCGTTCTTGCCCCGGCTCTGGGCGCAGCGTGAGGTGGCTTTCCTCCTGGGCCAGAACGCTCCGGACACCCTGCCGCCGGAGCTCAAGCAGGAGATCACTCGGCTGTCGACGGTCCACGTCTTCGTGACCCCGTTCACGTCGTTCATCGCCGTTCCGGAACGGGAGAAGCAGGCGCTGCCCCAGGATCTCCGGAGGCGCCTGGAGGGAGAGGACGAGCAGCGGGCCAAGGCCGACACGGCCGGGTCGGCGGACCGGGCGCTCGGGGGGTTCGATCCCAACAGGGGCGCCGGGAGCATCAAGTCGTCGGCGAGCCAGCCTGGCAAGGCGGCCCAGCCGATCGCCCCGGCTGGCGAGGAGGCGGCGGGAGGGCCGGCGAGCGGGCTCTCGGCCCAGCCGGCAGCGCCGTCGCCGGCCGCCGCACCGCTGGAGAGCCTCCCCGCCACGGGGCGCGCCAGGGCCACGATCCCCGACGACCATCGGGACAGGCAGCTCCTGGTGAAGAACCTCAAGAACAAAGAGGTGGCCAGGAGCGTCTCCAGCGGAGTGCACACCCTCATCGAGAAGTCCGAGAACGACGAGCTCACGGACGCCGAGGTGGAACAGTACGCCAAGAAGATCCAGCAGATGCTCGGGGAGAACAAGGGCCGGGCTGCTCCGGCTGTGGCTCCGGCTCCGGCCGAGGCATCGACGCAGCAGAAGCCCGGCGCTCCCGGTTGGGGCGCCTCTCGGGAACCCAGCCCGCCGCCTCCTGCCGATGGGGGCTCCGGCGGCGGTTCCCACGAGTCGGGGCTGGTCAACCTGACCAGGAGCTATGTCGACAAGCTGACCCGGGCGACGCCCGACGAGCGAGAGAAGCTCAGGGCGGCCCAGAAGCGCATGTCGGCCAGCCGGCCCGCTCCGACCCGGCGAGAGCGGTCCGGGCTCGCCTCGACGGTCACGAATCCGCTGGACGAGGTCGATTTCAACGACCGTCTGTCCGCCGCTCTGGGCTGGGTCGAGAGCCTGAAGCGCTCCGGCAAGGACATGACACGGACCGAACAGGCTCTCACCCGGATCGAGAGGCTGTTCTACGTGAACCGGATGAAGGCGGCCCAGAAGCTCGACCAGGTTCTTGGCTTTCTGGCCAGGGCCGAGGCCGGCCCTTCGGCGGCGGAGTCGGGGCACAGGCCCAGGGGTCTCCGGGACGAGGCCGACTCGCCGGTGAACGACGGGATGGATCAACGGTGGAGGGCCCTGCGCAACCAGGTGGCTGCGGTCAGGGGTCAGGTGCGGCTGCTTCGCGCCCGGGTCGCGAACCTCGAGGCGGCCATCACGAACCCGGCGAGGCCGTCGTTCGTGCCGGTGGTCGAGAGGGTGGTCGTGGAACCTACCCTGGTGAGGGGCGGCGAGCCAGCCCGGATCAGCCTGTCGATCCGGTATCCCGCCGGAGCGCGCCGCAGAGTCGCGTGGCGCTCCAGGGACGGCCACCTGGTCACCTGGCGGGATGCCGCCGCGGTCTGGTGGGCGCCGCCGGTTCCGGGCACCTACACGATCCAGGTGTCGATCGGATCCCAGAGCGGCCCGGCAGTCTCGGAGGAGATCGAGGTCGAGGTCTACCAGCCGGGCAGGATCAGCTACTCGCCGGCCCATCTGGACGAGCGGCTGTCGATTCTCAACATCTGTCTCGGACAGCTCAGGGACGAGCACTCACAGCTGAAGAAGCGGCTGGAGGCTCTGCAGGGCAAGGCGCCATCGTCCCCGACACCGTCGATCGCCGGCCTGGAGACCGCGCCTCCGCTGCTGACCGTGTCGACGCCGGCCGAGCCGGGGCTGGGCGTCCAGGTCTTCGCGGATCTGGTCTCCGGGGCGGCCCCGCAGGTCCAGGTCACCGCCGGGTCGTGCATCGCCACGGCGGGCAGCGGCGCCCGCTGGGAGGGCGTCTGGAACAGGGAGGCCCGGGGCGACTGGGAGGTGGTGACCGCTGAATGGCGGCCCAACGCTCCGTTCCACTGGCTCTCTTCGATCGCCCTGGGTGCCGAGAGGAGCGAGTGACGGCGGTTCCGGGGGCTCCACCATGGTTCGATCGGATCCGGCGCGGCGCCGGATCTTGGCAAGCGAGCGCCGTGCCGCCTATACTCTGTGCCGCCCATCGGCCGACGCCATGGCGCGGCCACGGCGCTCCCCGCGCGAGGGCTCCTGGATCGAGCCTGTCCGGGGGTGGAGCGCGGAGCGGACGGGCCATCCCGGAGGAGTACCCATGCCGACCTACGAGTACAGCTGTGAAGACTGCGGGAAGAGGGTGAACATCTTCTTCCTGTCCATCAAGAAGGCCCAGGAAGAGGCTCCCCGATGCCCCGCTTGCGGCGGCGGCAAGCTGACTCGGCTGATCTCTCGCTTCTCCACGGTCCGGGCGTCCTCCGCAGGGCCGGACCAGGGGGGCGACGTGCCGGGCCTCTCGGAGCTCGAGAGCGGCGACCCCAGATCGATCGCGCGGTGGATGCGGAAGATGAGCGACGAGGTGGGCCAGCCGATCGAGCCCGAGATGGAGGGCGTCCTGGACCGGCTCGAATCGGGCGAGGACCCGGAGAAGATCGAGTCCGAGATGGCCGGGCCAGAGGACAAGCCGGGCACGGAAGGGCCGTAGAGTCTCGGGAGACGACCACCGGGAGAGCTCCGTCTGACGGTCAGCGGACGATGGGGGCCTTCGACTCCTTCTTGCCCAGCAACTCGCCACAGGCGGCGCACACGTAGTGGTAGAGCGCCCCGGACGGGAGGTACAGAGCCAGACGCTCCCGGACCGGCATGGCCCGCTGACACCTGGTGCAGTAGAGCTGGGTGGCGTTCATCTCACCGAACTGCGACTGGGGCTTGTTTCCGGGTTGTTGGCGGAAGAACATGGTGTCGGAATTATACCACGGCCAGCGCGGCGGGACAGCGCCCCGACCCCCGCGGCAGCGGCGCCCGGATCGACACCGGGGTCGATCATACAGAACTCCTCCCGAATCCGATCGAAGTTGTACCCCCGAAGGCCGCGCGTTATACTGCCGCCTCATGATCACCATTGGAGTCATAGGCTGCGGCCACTGGGGGCCCAACTACGTCCGCAACTTCGGAGCGCTGGCCGGAGTCACGGTTCGTGTTGCCGCCGATGTCGACCAGAACCGGCGCACCGTTGTCGAGCGGATGTTCCCGTGGGTCAAGACGGCTGCCGACCATCGGGCTGTCCTGGACGACCCGGCCATCGACGCCGTCGTCGTGGCCACACCGACGGGAACCCACTTCGGTCTCGTCAAGGAGGCGCTGGAGGCGGGCAAGGACGTGCTGTGCGAGAAGCCGCTGACGACCACCGCCGCGGAAGCGCTGGAGCTGGCCCGGCTGGCCGAAGAGAAGAAGCGTATCCTGATGGTCGGCCACACCTTCCTCTTCAATCCCGGCATCCTGAAGCTGAAGCAGCTGCTCGACGAGGATGTGGCCGGTCGAGTCTACTACCTGCACGCCGAACGGACGAACCTGGGCCCGATCCGGTCGGACGTCAACGTCGTGTACGACCTGGCCAGCCACGACATCTCGATCTTCAACTTCCTGCGCGGCGAGCTTCCCGGGAGCGCCAGCGCCCAGGGGGGCCGGTTCCTGCGTTCCACCATCGACGACGTCTCGTTCATCACTCTCCGGTACGCCGACGGAGTGATGGCCTCCATCCTGGTGAGCTGGCTGCACCCCCGCAAGGTGCGCGAGGTCACGGTGGTCGGGGACAAGAAGATGATCATCTGGAACGACCTCGGCGTCATGGGCCCGCTCATGGTCTTCGACAAGAAGGTCGAGCGGGAGCCCACGTACCTGGATTTCGGCGAGTTCCACCTCTTGACGAGGGAGGGCGACATCACCATCCCCCGGGTCAACCAGGCGGAGCCGCTGAGGCTCCAGTGCGATCATTTCGTCTCGTGCGTGAAAGAACGATCCAAACCTCGCTCCCCGGCCGAGCAGGGCGTGGGAGTGGCCAGAGTCCTCGACGCCATCAACCTCTCGATCTCCAAAGGGGGCATGCCGTGTCAGGTACAGACGGAATGAACCTGTCGACGCTGCTCGAGGTCGGGAGCGGCGCCATCGTCGACGAGAGCGCCCTCCTGGGCTACGTGTCCGGGCGACTCTCGGAGCGCAAGCTGCTCAAGATCGGCTCCCGGGCCAGGGTCCGCTCCGGCTCGGTCATCTACGAAGGCTCCACGATCGGTGACGGTCTGGAAACGGGCCACAACGTGGTGATCCGGGAGGAGAACCGGATCGGCAGCGACTTCAAGATCTGGAACAGCTCCGTCGTGGACTACGGCTGCTGGATCGGTGACAACGTCCGTCTTCACAACCACATCTACATCGCCCAGTACACGACCATCGAAGACGACGTCTTCATGGCTCCCGGAGTGATGGTGGCCAACGACCCCTGCCCGGTCTGCACGCTCTGCATGAAGGGGCCGACCATCAGACGGGGGGCCCGGATCGGCATCAACGTGACGCTGCTTCCGCACATCGAGATCGGTGCCGATTCGCTCATCGCCGCCGGTGCGGTGGTCACCCGGGACGTACCGCCGCGAAGCCTGGTGGTGGGCAACCCGGGCCGGGTCGTCAAGAAGATCGACGAGATCGAGTGCTTCGTGGGAGTCAAACCCAGGGCGTACCCCGAGGCGCACTCCGACAGGGGAGGCCACTAGGCCGACGCCGGGCCGCATCCTGATGCCCTCGAGAATCCTCGCATTCGCCCCTGCCACCGACGAGAAGGGCAAGATCGGGTCCGTCATCTCCAAGATCCCCCGAGATGCGGTCGACGCCATCGTGATCTACGATGATGGCTCCACCGACGGCACCGGAGACGAGGCGAGGGCCCACGGGGCCCGGGTTCTCCGATCGGAGACGCGGCGGGGCGTGGGGCACGTCATCCGGGAGGGCATCCGTCACGCCCGGGAGAACGGCTTCGACGTGATGGTCGTGATGGCCGGCAACGACAAGGACGACCCGGCGGAGATCCCTCGTCTCACGCTCCCGATCGTCGACGGCGGCTACGACTTCATCCAGGGTTCGCGGTACCTTCCCGGCGGCGGCTTCGGGAACATGCCGGTCTACCGGACGCTGGCGACCCGCTTCGTCCACCCGCTGCTGTTCAGCCTCATCGCGGGCCGCCGGATCACCGACTCGACGAACGGATTCAGGGCGTTCCGGCTGTCCCTGTTCGACGACGCACGGATCAGACTCGACCAGGACTGGCTCGACCAGTACGAGCTGGAACCCTACATCTTCTACAAGGCGATCCGCCTCGGGTACAAGGTGATGGAAGTCCCGGTGCACAAGGTGTATCCGGACTGGAAGAAGGGCTACACCAAGATGCGCCCGGTCACCGGCTGGTGGAGCATCCTGCGCCCCCTGGTCTTCCTGGGCCTCGGGATCAAGGATTGAGGGTCACGCACCAGGGCACGACCGGTGTACAACCGGCTGCGAATCTCGACAGAGAAACTCAGCTCTCCGGCTCGCGAGGAGCGAGGCGGAGCGGTGGCGAACAAGGAGGCAATCGTGGTTCCATTTCTGGACCTGAAGACGCAGTACCGGACCATCGCACCCGAGGTGGAGCCGGCGGTGACGCGCATCCTCGCCGAGGGCGCCTACATCCTGGGCAAGGAGGTGGAGGCGTTCGAGAAGGAGTTCGCCGCCTTCCTGGGCGCGGGTCACGCGATCGCCGTATCGTCGGGCCTGGATGCCCTTCGGATCGCCTTGCAGGCGCTGGGCATCGGTCCCGGTGACGAGGTCATCACGGCGGCCAACACCTTCATCGCCACGGCGCTGTCGATAACCGGAGTGGGCGCACGGCCGGTGCTGGTGGACCCGGACGATGCGACGGCCAACATCGAATCGAGCACCATCTCCAGGGCGATCACCCCGCGCACGAAGGCGATCATGCCGGTTCATCTGTACGGGCTGCCGGCGGACATGGAACCTATTCTCGCCCTGGCGAAACAGCACGGGCTGCCGGTCATCGAGGACGCCTGTCAAGCCCACGGAGCCAACATGAACGGCCGGAGGGCCGGCACGTTCGGAGAGATCGGGTGCTTCTCGTTCTATCCCGGGAAGAACCTGGGGGCGGCCGGGGATGGCGGCATGGTGGTCACGAACAGGCCCGACCTCGCCGAGAAGCTCCGCAGGCTGAGGAACTACGGCCAGGAGAGGAAGTACTACCACGTGGACCTGGGCGGCAACCATCGGCTCGACGAGATCCAGGCCGCGATCCTCCGGATCAAGCTGCGGCGACTCGACGGCTGGAATCAGGCCCGTCAGGGCCACGCCAGGGCCTACACCCAGGAGCTCTCCTCGATGCCCCTGGTTCTGCCGCGGATCCCGGAGGGGCGCACTCACATCTTCCATCTCTACCCGGTCAGAACGCCCAGGCGGGACGCGCTCCAGGCGCATCTGACCTCCAGGGGCATCGGCACCCTGATCCATTATCCGATCCCGATCCACCTGCAGCCGGCGTACAAGCACCTCCAGATCGCAGAGGGAGCGCTGCCGGTCGCGGAGCGCATGGGGCGGGAACTGCTGTCGCTGCCCATGTTCCCCGAGCTGACCGCGGCACAGATCGAGGAGGTCGTCGCCGTAGTACGGTCGTTCTTCGCCTAGACCATCGCTCTCGAAAGACCTGGAGTCCGGAGTCTGGACTCCAGTAGCCGGAGCCCGGGGGACCAGGATCCCCAACCCGTTTCGCGGAGTCGGGCCTGTGATCACGCCTCGGCCTGGCTGGAGAGTCACCAAGGAAGTGGAGGGGGTTCATTTGAAGTCGCGC
>JACQZM010000091.1:0-4091 GCA_016213885.1 Candidatus Rifleibacteriota bacterium
GGAGACGCCGTGGGTACCGCTGCCGATCGACGAGGCTCCGCCGCCGCTGCCCAAAGACTACAACTTCCCGTCGACCAGGCCGGGCGGCAAGGAGGTCCGGAACTTCAACGCCTCGGTGATCAACAAGAACTACGCCGCCTCCCAGGGGCTCAACTACAACTGGGACCTCAACTGCGACGGGAAGATCGACTCGGTCTACGCCCACACCACCCGGATGATCGACCCGGGCGGCGGGTTGGCCATCTGCTACGTGCTCGATCCGGTCAGCAACAAGACCGGGGTCGGGCTGGTGGAGATCGCGAAGCTCGGCCAGTGACCGGCTTCGACAGCCAGACCCGGTTCGAGGGTCGGTAGGCACGACCGGTCCGGGAGCCAAGAGACGCGGCCCGGCGTCGCGGATCACGGGACCCGCTCTCCGCGGCCGGCAGCGCTCTCGCCCGTTCGACGACCGGCTCGGTCTACTTGGTGGTGGGTTTGAAGATGCCCCCCATGCCGAGCTGGCGCGCTCGCTCCATCTCCTCGGCGGTGCGGGTCTTGATCACGGCCGTGAAGCTGTCGGCCACCGCCTTGGCCCGGGCCGGATCCATGGGCTTCACGTACCGGCTGTACTTGCTGGACGGACCGGCCGCCGGCGGCGGAGGCGGGGAGGCGCTCGTCTGGGTGGTCACCGTGGTATGGACCGGTGTCGGAACCGTGGTGGGAGGCGGCGCCACCGTGGGCTGGACCGTCACGGTCGGAGCGGGCTCCTTGATCTTGAACCCCTGGAGAAACGCCTCGAAGGCCTTGTTGGCCGTCTCCAGCCGCGGCCTGGGGAAGGTGGCCTGGATCTTGAACCAGATCGCCCCGCCGCCGGCCTCGGGCCTGGACAGGAGCGCGTAACGGGTCGCGAACACCGCGCCCCTGGCGTCCTTGTAGGCGAAGCCGTAGTGGGTGGCGGCCTGTCCGGCGATCTCCTGGCCGTTGACGGCCCACGGCTTGTGGCCGACGGACCTCTCCTTGATGCCGGTCTCGTCCTGCTGCTTGATCCTCACGATCGCATCGGGTCCCAGGGCGATCGGTTTCTTCTTGGCCACGATCTGGACCGTGGTCTCCTGCGCTGCCAGGGAGAACTGCGCCGAGGGTGCATCGGCCGGGCTCGCGGTGGCCCATCCCGCCGGCATCTCGACCTCGTAGAGGAACGCGGTGTTCGCGTAGGGCGTTGCGTTGGCCCCGGTCGCGAGGAGGCAGGTGACGATCAAGGTCAGGATCGACGATCGGTGGGGCATGAGCTCACCTCTCCCGGTTGTGCACGAGATCACGGTCGATGGAACCCCGCCAAGGTCCGCCCGGCTGGCCGGACGATGGTCGCCACAACCGAGCATAGCACTCGCCTCCGGAGATTGCGAGGAGCCGGATCTCGAAGGGCGGCTCGCCTTGACAGCGCTCGGGGCCGGGTCAATAATCAAGTGCCATGGCCAATCTACCAGTGGAGGACCCGGTCGATTCCCGGCGGGTCCCGATGCCGGCGATCCGGGGCGTGCTGATCGCCGCCTGCCTGCTGGTGGTCGCCGCGAGCGATGCCATTCTCGCAGCGGACCCCCAGCCCTCTCCCCAAGAGGACATCAAGGGTGCCGTCGAGAGGGACTGCCAGAAGTTCAGGGCTTTCTGCAGGGCCAAGCACGCCCATGTCAAGGACGCCCTCAAGCGGGACGCGCAGCAAGAGGCGAAGGACCTCACCGAGAAGATCCTGATGGAGGAGCAGCGGACGCTCCGGCGAGTCATCTGGTACCTGGGACTCGATCGATCCCGCAAGGCCAGGGCCGAAGCCTACAAGAAGGTGCTGGAGAAGTCCGAGTCGATGAACCCGGAGAGCTCGCTCAAGCAGCGGGTCGAGAACAGGTTCGCACTCCCGGCCTGGATCTCCGATCCGCTCGGAGCCAACCTGGACGAGGAGCCCGCCGCGCCTCCGGCAAAGAAGGCGGAGAGCGGCAGCACGCTCCCGAAGAGCGGCGCCGGCCCCTCCTACGGCGTCTCCGGAGCCGGCGGAGCCGTCAACATCACGCCGGTCGCCGCGCCCCCGCCGGTCGTGTCCGAGAAGCCGCCCCCGCCTCCGCCCCCGCCGGCGCCGTCGTCCGGGCCGGCACCGGCGCCACAGCCCTCCGGCCCTCCGGCGAGCCCCGGCTCCGGGAGCCGCAGCGCCCGGTAGCCGCCGGGCGCGCCCCGCCTACTGCGTCTCCTTGCCCTTGTCCTTGGTCTCGCGCTTCTGGGCGGCCGTCTTGCCCGTCTTGGCCACGGCGGCCATCACGCGGACGTTGTGGAGCGAGTTGAACATGAACATGCCCACCATCGCCCAGACCAGGCCCAGGATGCCGCCCTGGGAGAACTTGAACGCCATGGCCAGTATGGCCAGCGAGAAGACCAGGAACCGGGCGCTCGCCACGTCGTCCTTGACCTGTTCGTCCCTGACGGTCCAGAGCATGGCCAGGACGCGGAGCCCCAGGACGACGGCCACGACCATCGCCGGTGCCGAGTGCACGGGAGGGCTCAGCGCGGCCACGGCCAGGCTGAAGGCGTACCAGAAAGCCTCATCCTCGACCGTGGCGAGGTGCCGCGCCACGGGCGGGGCCTTGGCCGGCACTTCCCCCTGGTCGGGTCGCGTCACCGGCAAGTCCTGGGCCGGGACCGCCTGGTCCGCCTGGTCCGACTGGCCCTGCCCGGCCGCGTCGGCCACTTCGGCCTCTTCGACCTCTTGTGCCTCCGGCTCTTCGGGCTCGGTTCCGGAGTCCGACAGATCCGCGGCGGGCTGCTGCGCTGGCTCTGCCGGACCGACCGTGGAGTCCGGGACCTCGGGCCCGGCCCCCGCCCCGGGCGGCGCCACGGGCGGAGGCCCCGGAGGCTCGGCCTGGGAGGCTCTCTGAGCGGCTTTCTTCCTGTGCTTCCTGCTGTGCATCGAGGCGGCTGGTCCCGGGGACGCTGCTCCCTTGAAATAGATGTCCGGTCCCACCTACAATACCAGCGCAATGGATCATAGCCGAAGGATCAGGTTCGCCGCCACCCTTCTACTGCTGATCTTCGTGGTCGGCGTGGCCGGCTACAAGATCCTCGGGGGGCCAGAGTGGTCGCTCCTCGACAGTCTGTACATGACGACCATCACGCTGGCGTCGGTCGGCTACGGGGAGACCCACGATCTGGCGTCCAAGCCGTGGACCCGCGCCTTCACGATCGTGCTGATCATGTGCGGGCTCGGGATCATGACCTATGTCTTCGCCACCCTCACGTCGTTCGTGGTGGAGGGACAGCTGCACGAGGTCCTCAAGAGGAGGAGAATGAGCCAGGGGATCAACGACCTGAAGGACCACTACATCGTGTGCGGCGCCGGGGAGACTGGCCTGCACGTCGTCGACGAGCTGCAGCGGACCAGGCAGCGGTTCGTCGTGGTCGACGCGGACTCCGAGAGGATCGAGCGTATCTCCGCCGGGGTCGAGCTGCTTCACATCGTCGACGACGCCACGGACGACGAGGTGCTCCTGCGGGCGGGGATCATGCGTGCCACCGGGCTCTTCGCCTCCCTCCCCTCGGACAAGGACAACCTGTTCGCCGTGGTCACGGCCCGTCAGATGAACCCGGGCCTGCGGATCGTGGCCAAGGCGATCGACGTGAAGGCGCGACACAAGATGCTCAAGGCGGGGGCCGATTCGGTCGTGTCCCCCCAGCTGATCGGTGGACTGAGACTGGTGTCGGAGATGGTGCGGCCCCACGTGGTGGGGTTCCTCGATGCCATGATGCGCGATCGATCCGGCACGGTCCGGATCGAGGAGGTGCTGATCAGGGCGGGGGCGCCGCTGGTGGGTCTCACCCTCGAGGGGTCCGAGATCCGCGAACGTACCGGGCTTCTGGTGCTGGCCATCATGGAGCCGACCAGCAGTCGCTACGTCTACAACCCGGTGGCCGACTACCACATCCAGATCGGGGCGACCCTGGTGGTCATGGGGGATGTGGAGCAGGTCATGCGTCTGAGGACGCTCGCCGGCCCCTCCGACGAGGCGGCCGCCGCGCCGAGCGGCGGGTTTATTTCGTCCGCGCCCGGCGACGGTCCCCCCCCCCCCCCCGCC
>JACQZM010000091.1:4140-7740 GCA_016213885.1 Candidatus Rifleibacteriota bacterium
CCCCCACCTGACAACATCCGCGGCCCGCCCCGGGTCCGTTGTGTGGGCGTTCCGAAGCCGGCCTAGGGCTGCCAGCTCCCATCGAGCTTCTTCAGGGATCGGCCTCCGGCCGTGAAGAACTCGATCAGGTCCGGGCCACTCGTGGCGACGGAGTAAACACCCCGGTCACCGAGGGCGAACACACGCCCATCCTCGGCCATCAGCAGCACGAGATGGCGATTCTGCGCCTCACCGATCGGGGTCAGGGCAGAGCCCACCAGCTCGGCGCCGTCGGCCACCTGGTCGGGGTACGCCCCCTGCGTCGCCAGGCGAGCATCGAGATGGAAGTCCTCCTGGACCGGCAGGCCCTCGAGTGGCGAAGACCGGAAGTGAAGCCCACCGAACCGGGAAAGAAAACCCAGCACCGTCTCCGGTGGGGTGTAGCCGTCGCTCTTCCACGCCTCATGATACGGCACAAGGTCACACCGGTATCCCTGGTGCCATCCGGCCTTCTCCAGGCCGGCCCTCGCCTGGGGCGACAGCGAGAGCTCCTCCACGTTCTCTGGCATGGTCATCCTTTCAGGGCGACGGGGTCACGATCCTGACGCCCAGTATCTGTTGCATGAGCGCGCAGTAGGGGCAAGGAGGGAAAGCGGCGCCGCCCCTCACCTTCACCGTGTAGATCACGATGTCTGCCGGCTTGGATCCGCTCGCGAGCAGCTTGTCGGCTGCCTCCATCTCCGCGCAGTTCCCGGGCGGGTGGGAGGGCACCTTGTCGGGAGGCAACTTCGCCTTCAGCTGTTCCATGGGGCCCTTGAGGTTCTTGATCGCCTGGCTGCTGAAGCTGTCCCACTCCCGGGGCGCACCCCTGTTGGAGGCTCCGACCTCGACCTGCCCGGTTCTCTGATTCACCGCACCCGCGGCTCCCCTGGGGCGGGCGGTCTTGCCGAGCGCGTCCAGTACCCTGGCCTCCTCGGTCGCAGCCTGCAACGCCCTCTTCGCTGCTTCCTCCTCGGACAGGGCAAGCCCTGAAGCCCTGGTCGAGGCGGCGCCCGCGGCCGCGGCCTCCCTCTCGGCCTGGTTGATGGGCGACACCGCCTCCTCGAGGTGTTCGAGCTCCATGCCGAGCTTCCTGGCCAGCGCCCGCCTGGCCTCCGGTGTCAGCTCCGCAAACACCTCGGCGAACTTCTGCAGCTCGGCTCGCAGCGCCGCCTGTTCTTGCGCCCGAAGGCCCTGGAGGTACTTGCCCAGGGCCACGCTCCCGCCCAGGAGCACGATGTTCAGAATCCGGGCCAGCGTGGAGAGCTTGGTCCCATCGAGACTTTCGCCCCTCATCGTCTCCAGCAGGATCTGGGCCATCCCCAGGTGGGGGATCAGGATCCCGAGGAGGTTCAGCCCGATCTGCGCGGCCAGCTGGTGGGAGTGGATCATGTCGATGGCTGCCTGCGCCGCCAGCTGCAACGCGTGATCGAACTGGGAGAGGGCGTGCATGTACCCCGCAAGCCCGTTGAGCACCCGCGTCCCATCGCAGCTCCCCACCAGACGGAGCCAGAACGACGCGGCGTTGCGAGACACGTCCCGGCGCCAGCGCTGCAGATCGGCCTCGTCGCCCTGGTTCGGCCAGCTCAGGTCGAGCGAGTCCAAGAACGACGGCATCTGCTGCGCGTTCTGAAGCTGCGAGATGCGCTCCTGCAGTCTGTTGTAGACCGTCTCCAGCTTGCCGGTGTCGAGCCCTTTCCCCTTCAGACAGGCCATCGCCTCGCGGATCTTCTGCTCGTACTCCGGCGTTCCCGGCAGGGGGAGGCCCTGGGTCGTCACCGTGGGCGGCAGAGTGAATCCGGTGGCGATGCTGGGGCGGTTCGTGCAGTACCAGTCCGACATCTGGCGCCCGACCGCGATCAGGTGTCCGGCCGGCGGCGCCCCTGAGCGGTCGTCCGGGCCGCTTCCCTCGATGGCCGGGGCCAGACCCGACGCCAGCAGGGCCGGCTCGGGAGCGAACTTCAGGGCCGTGCCCACACCAGCGCGGGCTTCCCCGGCCTTCTTCCCGGGTCCCGGCTCCGGCTGCTCCGGCCCGGTGCCGGGCGGCAGCGCTCCGCGGCGGCCATCGGGTGCCGCGGGTCGGGCCGGGGCCTTCGGGGGACCCTTGATGAGGGTGTTCTGCGAGCCGAAGAGATCGACGATCCCCAGGCCCGGGATCTGAAGGGCGCCGGACTCCTCCGCCGGGCGTATGTCCTCCTTCTCGTTCTGGGCCGGTTGCCTCGTGCACCGGATCGACGTGGTGAGAATACGCACGGTTCCGCTCGCAGCGGCGAGCATCGTCTCCACCTCGATCGCGCCGAACGGAATGGCAAGGGTGCCACGGGCCACGCCCCCCCCGAGAGCGAGGCGCCGCCAGGGCTTGCCGTTGGCACGAACCGCAGCCAGGGCCACGTTCGCCCCGACCTGGATCTCCACCGGTATCGTCCGCTCTCCCGTGACAGCTCCCTGGGCCGGCTCGATCACCTTCCCGTCCGGCAACGGCGCGTTCACGGTCACGTGCAGCTCCTGCTCGGCCGTGCGACCGGCAGCGTTGGAGGCCCGCAGGGTCAGGGTGTGGGGCCCCGGCTGCAGCAGACCGCGGCCCACGTACGCCCGTCTCGCCGCATCTTCCCGGAGCGGCTGCCACAGCCCGGAATCGACCTTGAGCTCGACCCTGGCGATCGCGCTCACCGTCGTGGTCGTCGTCTCGGCGACGAGCTCGAAGACAGGGCTGTCGAGGACCTGACCCTCCGAGAGGTTCGTGGCCCGGACCGCAACCCGGCCGGAGTCGCCGGACACGCTCACGGTCAGCATCGCTTCGTTGTTCTCCAGGCTCGATTGCGCGAGCGCGTGGTCCGGGTCCACGACGGCCTTGAGGGTGTGGGTTCCCGCGGCAGCCCTCCACGCGAACGCCACGGGCATGGATCCGAGGATCGGCACGTCGCCTATCACCTGACGCGCGATCTCGGTGCCGGTCTTCCCGGGTTCCGAGTCGACGAGCGCCACCGTGACCCGTCGAGCGCTGGCGGCGCCCACGTTGCGCAGCGGGATCGACACGACCGTGGGCGCTCCCGCGATCAGCGGGGTGGGCCCGTCGAGGCGCAGCTGCGCGGACGAGACGCTGTAGTCCGGCCGGTCGACGGTCAGTCCCGCCGCCTGGAGCGCCTGCTCCCGGGCCTGGGCAACCGACCCGGCCACCGTGTAGACCTTGGCTCCGGTCAGACGGCACTTGACCCTGAACTCGCTGGAGACCACGTAGTGCCCGCCCCGCAGGTGCTTGGAGATGATCTCCACCTGGCTCTCGGCCGGCGTCCCGTCCTCGTTCCAGCTCATCGCCGAAGGCGGCAGCGGGAACCGGTAGTTGCCCTCGGGCACCTGGTCGCGCAGCTTCCCGACCACCACCCCGTTCACCGCCACGTCCACGTCGTGCTTTTCGTAAGCGCCCCGCGCCCACGGAAGCTGGAAGCTGGTCGCCAGGTGCGCCTCGACCAGGTTGGTCGGCTCCCAGCCCTTGGGGCCGCGCAGCGCGGAGTAATCGAACTGCCCGTCGTCGCCCAGATCGGCGTGGACGAAGTCGACCTCGCCGTCGCGGTCGGTGTCGTC
>JACQZM010000092.1 GCA_016213885.1 Candidatus Rifleibacteriota bacterium
CCGACTCCGCGAAACAGGCGGGGGATCCGGGCAAGCCGTGGCAATGGCGCCTCCGGATTGGCTAGAATGGTCCAGCGATCCGGAGGCTTCATGCATATCAACGTCGATCAGCGGGCTCATCGCATCATCGTCTCCTGTTCCGGCGCCCTGGACGCCGTGTCGGCCCCGATGCTCGAGGCGGCGGTCCTGCCGGCGTTCGAGGCGGGCAGGGGCCCGTTCGTGACCCTGGTGCTTCTCGACCTCGTGAAGGTCCACCACCTCTCCAGCGCAGGCATCCGCTCCCTGATGGTGCTGATCAAGGCAGCCCGGCAGGCCAGGGCGAACGTCCAGGGCAACTTCCTCCAGTTTCGCGTCTGCAGGGCCTCCCCAGGCGTGCAACGCGTGCTCGAGATGGTCAACCTGTGGGGGGCGCTGACCGAGCGGACTCCGGTGTCGGGCCGACAGGCCGCCCACCGGCCAGACGCCGGGGCGGACTACAGGGCCGTGGTCTCCCGGGTCCGGGACGCCTTCGGGCCACCGATCCCCGATCCGGCCAGAGACGGCCTGGTCAACCAGGCGATCACCCAGGCGCTGGACCGTCTGTCCGGATCGAGGACCGGACGCTCCCGTCGGAGTGGGCGCTGCGTCGAGGCGCCGATCGGGGTCGAACGAGCGTCGCTGCCCCTGGACCCGGCTCCGGTCGGCGAGACCCTCTCCCGGCTCATCGATCGGTTCGACGGCCTCCCGATCGTGGGGCACCCCAGGTACCTGCACGAAGCGGTGGGCCCGACCGGCATCCCGGCCATGGCGGGCCAGCTCGTCGCGGCGGTCCTGAAGCCGGACCTGCTGGACGGCGAAGCGGGCCAGGCGCTCCGGGGAGTCGAGCGCGAGGTGATCGACATGTGTGCCGATCTGGTCGGCTACGATCCGGCCAGCGCCGGCGGGGTGTTCACCTGCGGAGGGGCGGGGACGATCATCCACGGGGTGAGGCTCGGCATCGAGCAGGCTCACCAGGGCGCGTTCCGGCGAGGCCTCGGCTGCCCGATGGCCGTCGTGGCCTCCGACGTGGAGAGCGCGGCCAGGAGGGCGGCGCTGGGCTGGCTCGGCCTGGGGACCGACAGCCTGGTGACCGTGGCGACCGACGAGGACAACTCGATGCGCCTGGACGACCTGGAGGCAACGCTCCGGCGGCTCGTCGATCAGGGGGTGCGGATCGCCTGCGTGGTGACCACCATGGGCGGCGCCGGCTCCTTCGGGGTGGACAACCTCGACTTCGTCGTCCAGCTGCGGGACGAGCTCGTCGCGGAGTATGGCCTGCCGTACCGGCCGCACGTGCACGCCGACGCTGCCATCGGGTGGGCATGGGCCGTCTTCAACGGCTACGATTTCGAGGTCAACCCGCTGGACTTCCCCCCGGCCACGCTGCGGTCGCTCTGGGACGTTCACGCGGGCATCCGGAGGCTCAAGCTCGCCGATTCGGTGGGGATCGACTTCCATCGGGCCGGCTACGCCCCTTACCCGGCCAGCCTGCTCCTGTGCCGCGAGCGAGAGCTGATGGACCCGGGGCGCGATCGGGCCGCGACCGGCAGGGTCACGGCCGGGGAGGAGTCGATCGATCCGGCCTGCAGCTCCATGGAAGGTGTCAGCCCGGCAGGCCCGATCCTCGCCGCGTGGGCGAACCTCGTCACCCTCGGGAGGGGCGGGTTCCGGGCGCTGCTGGGCCACGCCGTGACCGTGGCGGAGGCGCTTCGCTCGCGGCTGGACAGCGACTCTCACACCTGCGTCGTGAACGACTACAACTACGGCCCCGTGACGCTGTTCAGGGCGTACCCGGCCGGGGTGGACGCCCGGGAGGCCTACCTGGACGAGCGGTTCGAGCCGGCGCACGCCCCGGACCTGCTCGTGCACAACGACTACAACCGCCGGCTCGCCGGCGCCCTCGCCCGGGCGGGGAAGAGCGGCGACGGCGTCACCCTGTCGCTGGTGGACTGCTACAGGCGCACGAGGCAGGGCACGCCGATCGTGGCGCTGCGCTCCGCGGTGATGTCGCCGTTCGCCACGGAGGAGTCGGTGGGGGAGCTGCTGCAGTGTATCGACGCGGCGCGTCAGGAGATCGCTTGACCTCGCGAGGTGTCACTCCGATGAGCTCCTTCCGGTGGGCGTTCGGGCCGGTCGCCGTCGTTCTTGCGGGCCTCGCCCTGTTCGTCGCGGGGTGCGGTGCCAGCAGGCGGACCGACGAGCGTCTGACCCTGGCAGTGAACACGGAGCCCTCGAGCCTCGATCCGGCCCTGTCGAAGGACGTGCCGTCGGGCCGCCTCGTCGGCTACGTCTACTCGACCCTGGTCCGGTTCGACGAGAACCTCGCCCTCGTGGGCGATCTCTCGGATACGTTCGTCGTGAGCCCCGACGGAAAGACCTACACCTTCCACATCCGGGCCAACGCCCGGTTCGCGTCGGGGCGTCCGATCACCGCGGAGGATGCGAAGGCGTCATTCGAGCGGGTCCTCGATCCGAAGGTCGCGTCGCCGCGGACCTGGCTGTTCGACCGGATCGAGGGCGCACGGGAGTTCATGGACGGCAAGGCCGCCGCGGTCACCGGTATCGCCGCGAAGGGGGCTTCGCTGGTGATCACGCTGAAAGACCCGTTCGCGCCTTTCATGGGGCTGTTGTCCATGCCGTCCGCGTCGATCGTCGACAAGGAGGAGATCCGGAAGTGGGGCCGCGACTTCCCGCTTCACGACTCGGGGTCCGGGCCGTTCACGGTGCTGTCGTGGGTCAAGGACTCGGGGCTCGAGCTATCGCCGAACCCGTACTACCATGAGGGAGCCTCCAGGCTCAGGGGGCTGTCCGTGAGGATACTGAGAGAGCCGCTGACCATCGTGACCGAGCTCGGCCGCGGCAACGTGGACATCGCGGACATCCCCGCCTCCCAGCACGCCGGTGTCTCCTCGGATCCCCGGTGGACCGGCTGCGTCCTGGAGCGACCGGGACTCAACGTCTACTACCTGGGCTTGAACTGCCAGCGGGGGCCGTTCAGCAACGTCGCGCTCAGGCAGGCGGCGGCCCATGCCATCGATCGGGAGCGGATCGTCTCGTTCGTCCGCAAGGGGCAAGCGGTCCCGGCGGTCGGGCCGATCCCTCCGGGGCTACTCGGGCACGACCCGTCGTTCTCCGGGCTCCGGGTCGACAAGACCCTGGCCAAGCAGCTGGCCGCCAGGGCCGGGCTCAAGGCGGGCACCGCGATTCGACTGCTCCAGAGCGACGACAAGTCGAACCTCGAGGTGACCCAGATGATCCAGGCCTACCTCCAGGAGCTGGGCTTCGATGTGAAGCTGGTGTCGTACGAGTCGTCCACGTTCAAGAAGCGGGTGGACGAGGGCGATTTCGACGCCTTCTACTATTCGTGGTTCGCAGACTACCCCGACGCGGAGAACTTCCTGTACCCGCTCTTCCATTCGTCCAGGGCAGGAGGGGGGGGCAACGGGCCGCGCTACGCCGACCCGATCGTCGACGACCTGCTGGCGCAGGCCCACAGGACCGCCGACGACCGGGCCAGGCAGGGGCTCTACCGCAAGATCGAGGAGAAAGTCGTGGCCGACGCGAGCCGGGTCTACCTGTTCCACCGCAAGACCGTCACGCTCCGGCAGCCGTGGGTGACGGGGTACAGGCAGTACCCGGTGTTCAACTGCGATCGGCTCTCCGGCGTGTCCCTGGACCTGACGAGGCTTGGACAGTTCTAGCTCCGCGCCACCCATTGCTGGAACCGCCGGGCGAGGGTCGATGGCCAAGCCCCGGCGCCTCGCCAGGTCCGAGTCGCAAGACCCGGCGCCTCGCCGGGTCCGAGTCGCGCCCCCGAGCGCGACCTCAATCCGGATCCCCTCCTAAACAGGTGGGGAACCTGGGTGGCCAGCGTCCGTGGAGCCGTGCGCGTCGAGGCGTGGGCCCGGCTAGAGGTGGTCCCCGAGCTCCTCGTGGATGACCCTGAGGAGCTCCGCCACGCTCCAGGCCTGGCTGATGCAGCCGCCTGGCCGATGAGGGGCCTCGCCGTCGAACACCTCGGAAATCGACCCCAGGCCAGCCTCCTGGAGATGGAGGGTGAACGGGACCAGGAGCTCCCGCACCCGGTTCAGCGTGGTCGGGGTGCGTCCGTGGACGTTCAGGTAGGCGGTGAGGTACGGACCGATGAGGTACGCCCAGACCGTGCCCTGGTGGTAGGCGCTGTCGCGGCTGGCTATGTTCCCCGCGAACCGGGGTCTGAACGCAGGGTCCACCGGAGAGAGCGACCGGAGCCCCAGCGGCGTGTAGAGCTCCCGCTCCACGACCTCCAGCACCGACCGCGCCCGGGGCGAGTCCAGCAGAGCCCGGGGCAGCGACAGAGCGAAGATCTGGTTGGGCCGGACGCTCAGGTCGCGCTGGATGCCGTCCACCACGTCGCAGAGGTAGCCGCCCTGGCCGGACCAGAACTGGGAGACGAAGCTCTCCCGCACCCGCGTCTGGAGCGCCCTCAGCTCCCTGGCTTCCCGTGGACCGTCGAGCCAGTCTTCCAGATCCGCGGCGAACCCCAGGGCGTTGTGCCACAGGGCGTTGACCTCCACGGGCTTGCCGCGGCGCGGGGTGACGACCCAGTCACCCACCCTGGCGTCCATCCACGTCAGGGCGACGCCGACCTGACCCTGGCCGATCAGCCCATCGTCGCCCACCCTGATGTTGTATCGCGTCCCCTCGCGGTACCCCTCGATGATCGCCCGGATCGTCGGAAGAACGACCTTGCGGGCGAACTCCTTGTCCCTGGAGTCGTCGAGGTATTTCTCCGCCGCGTAGGCGAACCAGAGGGACGCGTCCACGGTGTTGTACTCTGGCGCCGCACCGCCGTCGGGGAAGCAGTTGGGCAACAGGCCCTGGTCGAGGTAGCGGCTGAACGTCTCCAGGGTCTCCCGGGCCAGATCCCTCAGGCCGCACGCCAGGGTCAGGCCGGGCAGGGAGATCATGGTGTCCCGGCCCCAGTCGCCGAACCAGTGGTATCCGGCGATCACTGTCCGGCCGCCGTTTCCCCTCCGGACGATGAACGAGTCGGCGGCCTTCCGCAGGTAGTGGAGCAGAGGGCTGCCCGCCTCGTCGGCCGGCACCGCCCTGGGAGCGGTCCGCCTGGCGCCGGCCGACCGGGCCGGCCGCCGGGAGAAGAACTCCTCCGTGGATTCGTCCCTGGACGTCCACTCCGCCGATTCGCCGGCGCCCGGTTCGGTGAAGAACGGCATCACAGGCCCGGGCGCCCGGTCCGCCTTCAGCCGGGGAATCGCCCGTCTCCGGCTCAGCTCCTGGGTCCGGAGATCGTCGGCCACGGTCGTTCTGAGCGCCTTCGTCGAGACCACGATGGTGGCGCAGTAGTCCGGTTCGACCTTCAGCTCGAGCACGCCTGGACACAGCAGGTCTTCGCAGAACTCGAGGCCGCGCTCCCGCTCGCGCTGGTAGATGAGGTTCCGGTACCAGGTCGGGGCGCAGGTGAAGCGGCCCCGGGGGTGTCCGATGTGGACGGCGGCCACGGCCGGGTAGGGCTGCAGCGTCACCAGCCCCGGCTGCACGGCCGCCTCGGTCATGGCGTCGCGGTTCTCACGGATCAGCCAGTGGTAGTCGCGACAGGCCAGGAACGGCTTGATCGACAGGAAGACCGGACCCGGCGCTTCGAGGATCTGGTAGTCCACCAGGGTCGTGTTCTGCCCGTGGATCATCATCACGGACTTCTTCACCGCGATGGGGCCGCAGCGGAACGTCCACGACGGGTTGGGGTCCAGGTCGAACGAGACGAGGTGGAGGTGGCCCTGGGGGTGAACCGCGCCCGGGTACTGGTTGGCCGACAGGTCGTAGGCCGACTCGCCCACGCTCACCCTCTCCTCGAGCTTGGAGACGAGGACCATCCGACCGAGCGGGGGGAGCGTGGCCGCGACCAGCAGCCCGTGATAGCGCCTGGTGCTCGCGCCCGACAGGGTCCCTGACGCGAAGCCGCCGATGCCGTTGGTCTCCAGCCACTCGCGCTGGCTCGCCGCCTCGAAGTCGTTGAGAACGTCCTGGCCGAAGGAGATACCCATAGGCGCAGCATCCTAACACGCACCCCAGGGGGATTCAATCTCCACGCTGGGAGTGCCGATAGTGATCCTGGAAGGGACCGTCCGCCGTTGCCTGCGTCTCGGGCTCGGCCGGCGCGAGCCGCCGGGCGAGAGGCCAGCCGCGTGGTGGCCGGAGCGGAATCGCCCCGTGACGCCGCGGGCGCCAGCCCCGTCGCGACGATCAAAGGAGCTTTGTGATGCACCGGAGCCTGAGGATAGCCTTGTTCTTCGGCCTGGTCCTGGCGGTCTGGACTCTCTGTTCGGACCAGCTCTTGAGCAGGGTCACCACGGACGAGCCGCAAGAGGAGCCGGGGCTGCGATCCGACGGCCAGGACGAATCGGACTACCAGGTGGTGCGGCTCCTGAACAAGCTGTTCACCCTCATCAAGAGGAACTACCTGGAGGTGCTCAACCTCCACGCCCGGATCAACCAGACCCGGGACCGGGAAGACAGAGAGCAGCTCGCGCAGTCGCTGGAGGAGCGCCTGGGCTTCATCGACGAGAAGGGTCAGGAGTACCTGAGGCTGGAGCCGAATCTCAGGGAGCAATACCCGCAGCTCGGGTCGGTCATCTCGTCGTTCACCAAGGACCTGGCCAACATCAACCGCGACCTGGAACGGGTCAAACGACTGAACCGGTTCGGCCGTCGCCCCGCAAAGGAGACCCGCCTACCCGAGGAGGAGTCCCGGACGCAGGAGGAGCCGACGGAGGCGAGGCCCCGGGCACGGAGTCCGCGCCCCGCGGCCTCCCGCCCCCCGGGCGGCGGGGATATCACCCTGCCGATAACGCTGGAGATCAGGGGTGCCAAGGGGGAGAACGTGGCCGACCGGAAGGTGCAGTTCACCCTGGTTCAGCACAGGGCGAGCTCCCTGCACGGCATCGTCGACCAGGCCGGCGGCCTGGTGACTGACCAGACCGTCAGCACCGACGCCACCGGCAAGGCCACCATCCAGCTCCGGGTGGCCGACACGAACGGTCCGATCCGGATCCGCCGCACCATCATCGCCCAGGGCGACCAGACCATCTGCAAGCTCGAGATCGTGCAGAAGTAGCAGGCCCTGATCTCGAGGCCCGAGGTGGTCGCGGATCGCGAGGCTCGCGAGGCTCGATCGTGGCGCCGACGGCATGGGGGAGCCGCCGTCGGACTCGATGACCGACCGGTCACCGGTCACCTCAGGCAGCCCTCGAGATGTTCTGGTATGTCCTTCAGGATGGATCCCAGCCGCGCTCCCCGATCGAGACCGCGGGGGATCCGCGCCAGGGCCCGTCTGAGAGCGGAGCAGTACACGGCTGGCCGGGCCCCGCCACCCCGCCGGTGTCCGGCTGCATCCCTGGCCACGTTCAGGTAGGCCGCCAGATCGTCGAGCAGCGGCACCCGTCCCGGAGCGCCCGCAATGCCGGCGTCCAGCGCTGCAAGCATGGCTTCCAGGTGGTGAGTCCGCTCGGTGTCTCTCCCCTCCGCATCGCAGAGCCACTGGTCGATCGTGCCCGCGATCACCGGCCGGACCAGCTGATTCCTCATCCTGACAGCCCTTGCGAAGGCGGGCTTGCAGTCCACCGCCCCGGCGACGATCGCATTCTCCAGTGCGGCGATGACCGTACGTCCCACCCTGTGATCCTCGCCCATCGAGACGCTGTGCGGCGCCTGTGCCCAGCAGACCTGTTCGGAGCGGTCCAGGAGTTCCCTCGCCTCCAGGGCCAGGGCGCTCCACCGCCCCCTCAGGCGCGGATCCGCCCTCACCCTGGCGAGCTGGTCGTGCCTTCGTGTCAGAGTGACCGGGCAGGCCGTGTTCATCGCATCGACCGTGCTTGTGGCCCTGTCCGCCAGATCCTCCTTCAGGGTTCCGGCGAGGCTCGCGATCTCTGCCTTCACCGCGGCGACCCGCTCCCTCAGATGATCGCAGACCGTCTGGAACATGAGGCCGTCGATCCAGTCGGCCCGACACGGGGGCCGGTCGGCGAACGTCCTGCGCAGGCACTCCCTGGCCGCCTCGAGAGCTCGGTCATGCATCCTGGCCCTCCTGAACGCCCGGAACGCGGCCACCTCCAGGCGCACCCGGCAGAACGCCAGCGAATCCCGCACTCGGGCCGGCTGGTCCTCGGGCCGGCCAGGAGCCTCTCTCGTCGAGCGCTCGAGCAGGGCGACCGCCTCCCTGGGATCGCCGGTCCACGACTGGAGGATGCCGTCGAGAGCCCTGCTCACCCAGGGCCCGACCGGGGCCGGGTAGGCGGCGACCGATCCGATGAGACGCTCCACCTGGCCGGTTCTGCCCGCGCCGAGAAGGGCCCCGGCTTCGACCAGATCGATCGACCCTCTGAGGAGCCGCCTCAGAAACTCCGGCTCGTGGCGCCCGGCCGCTTGCGCCCAGAGCCGGGCAGCCTCGTCCACTCCCCGGGTCGCGTCGGCCGCGAGGCGGCGGGACTCCTCGACAGCATGCGTCAGCTCGGTGGTCGGGATGCTGCCGATACCTGACCCGGTCGCCGTTTCCAGCAGCTTGCCGTCTGCCGGGAAGCGACCGAGTGCCACGAGCCTGGCCGTGCACTCCTTCAGGTGCCACTGCGCGTCGATCTCCGCCGGCGTGCCTCTGGCCACCCTGCCGGAGGCGGCGCTCCCGTCGCGGAGGGCCTCCAGCAGCCGTCGGGCCTCTGTCAGCGGCCGCAGTCGTTCCTGGATGCGCTGGGCCTCGACGGCCCACCGATCCAGGTCGTCGGACGCGATGGCCGGGGTCGGCGGCTGACGGCCCGACCTGGGCCGCGTTGCCAGACCGAGGCAGGCCACCACGACCACGGCCAGCAGCGCCGCCACCGCCGGAAGCCACCCGGGTCGCGGCCGGGTCGTCGCGACA
>JACQZM010000093.1:0-1032 GCA_016213885.1 Candidatus Rifleibacteriota bacterium
CGGGCGACAGGACAATCGGCATGACGACTCCCGGGGAGGTGCGGTTACGAGGGACTCTCCCTGGACAGTACTACCGGACCTCGGGCCCCGGGGTTGCCGGACAGGAGGATGACCGATCACCCGCGCCCGGGGAACCTCCGGGCGCCAGGGCACACCGCCGGCTATCGGTCAGCGGAACTCGACGATCTCCACGGCACCCTGGGGCGCCGACTGCGCGTCGAACGAGAGGCCGATCGCGGCGCCGTCCGGCGTCACGACGAACTGCTGCGTGGTCACTGACACCGGGGTCTCTCCCAGCGGTCTTCCGGACTGACCGTTCGCGTCGTACCGCACCAGGAGGAACCGCTTCGGCTCGCCCGGCTTCACGAACCGGACGATCACTCCACCCCTGGAGTCCATGCCGATGATCAGAGGCGCCTGCAGCTCCGGGGCGACGAGGGGGAATCGATCCGCCTTCTTGCCGGAGCGGTCCGTCACCACCACGACGTTCTCGCCGCGCTGGTCAGGCCCCACCCTCCACTCGAGGGTGAGCATCCCGCCCTGGTCGTCGAGGGCGAAGCCGTCCAGCCCCCAGGGGCGGCGTTCCTTCTCCTTGCCATCGGGGCCCAGAAGCAGCAGCTTCGACAGGCCGAAGTCCCCGACCCAGACGCCGCCCTCCCCGGCCCCGGCGATCATCTCGGCCTGCCGCAGCTGCCCGGGGGCGCTCCCGTACCCGCCGAGTCGGGTCGCCTTCTTCGTTCTGATGTCGTAGTCGAGGATCGTCAGGTCCGTGCGGTTCACCACGACGAGACGCCCCTCCCTGACCCAGAGACAGAGCGGATGGGAGAGCTTCACCCCGCCCAGCTCCGTCACGGCCTTGACCAGCTTGCCGTCGCGGGTGAACCGGAGGATCCGGTCGTTCCACTGGTCGGAGACCCAGATCTCGTTCTTCAGACCCACGGCGATGCCCCCGGGGCCCTCGGAGAACGGCTGCTCGAAGCCCTGCCCGGCGCTGGTCTTGTTGTAGAAGCCGATCTGGCCGGGACCTGAGCC
>JACQZM010000093.1:1042-20439 GCA_016213885.1 Candidatus Rifleibacteriota bacterium
CTGAGCCCCACGGGATCTTGAAGAGGGTCTCGGCCAAGACGGTATTGACTGTCACGGTGAGCAGGCAGGCCAGGGCGATGACGAGGCGAGACGATGTGCGCATGCGTCGGTGTCCTCTCGACTACAGGCCCGGGGCCCTCATGAGTCTGGTCATGGGAGCCGGATAGGTCGCCAGGAGGTGCTTCTCCGGCCTGCGATGGGACGAGGAGTTGTTGACGGCGTAGGTCTTGCCGTTCTCGATGACGATCACTCCTATGTGGGTGTCGGGGTCATCGCCCGGGATGCCGTCGCGGTTGTACGTCTTCCAGGTGATGACGTCCCCGTCCTTGTACGGCGGCGGAGTGACGTCCCGCCAGCCCTTGTCCCTGAGCAGGTCGATCGCCGCCAGGACGCCGAGAACGACCTTGCCGATGGCTCCGGCGTTCTTCAGGATCGTGGTGGCGACCTGGGCGCAACCCAGGTTCCCGCCCTCGGTCTCCGGAGCGTAGGGGAACGGCACCTGGTCGAGGACGTTGTAGGCGGCCTGCTTGATGGCCAGCTGCAGCTGCGTCGCCCCGGGCTGCGGCACGAACCCGTCGCCGGGACTGTCCCCCTCGACGAAGGTCACGTAGACCCAGGCCGGCTGCTTCGGGTACTCGATGGAGAACCAGGCCCCGTCACGGCTCTTGACGACCATCTGCTGGCCCTTCTCGATGGTGCCGCTGATGTTCGGACCGAACTCCGGGGCCGAGCGCACGGCGAGCGCTCCGTTCGCCGTCACCGTGGCGGCCGTTCCCTGGGAGCCCCTGGTCATGCGTCTGATGGCGTCCAGGCCGGTCTTGTCGGTCCGCACGGAGGCCCCGGCGTTGTACTTGCCGGGGTCCGCTCCCCGGCCTCCCACGTCGGTCGTGGCGGCGCCCTCGTTGGTGGCATGGGCCGCCGCGGCGAGCAAGAACAGGGCGAGGAGGGCCAGGACGAGCGGGCGTGGGCGCGGCCAGAGTCGACGAGCCATGTTCGGAACCTCCTGTGTTACGGGGATCGGACGCGAGGGAGAGTCCAGGATGAGGATCCCGCGAGGGCGTCGGTCCAGGTGCAGGGGGAGATGAAGTTCCATGTCTTGACGGGAGGTCCACCCGGGCCGCGTCGAACGTCTCGCTCCGATACCGGGCCGACACCAGGCGAGCAGACCCCAGGCAGTAGTATGCCACCGGGACCACCGCCAAGCCCACAACGACGACGAGGCGCCGGATCGGGCGGTGCCGCGCGCTCTCGACCCGGGCCCGGCGCGACGCCACAGTGCGAGCGGCGGCGATCACGGCCAGTAGCAGTATCGCGCGTAGCTCACCTCTCGCGCCTGGCCTCCGAGGCTCGTCCATGCGATGGACACCTGCAGCCGGTAGAGCCCCGGTCGGTCGTCCACCGGGGTCCTCTCGATCTTCGGCCTGGGGTGCATGCCCAGTGCGGTCAGCTGGTCCAGGTAGGCCCGGTCGAACAGATCGAGCTGGTCCGGGGAGAGCCCCACCGGCGTGTACAGCTCGGCCGCGCCGGGCATGGGCCAGAACGGCTTGTACCGGTTGAACCGCTCGAGCATGTCGAGGCAGAGTCCCTGGGCCGTGGAGCGTTCGAGCATCTCCTGGAAGTCCTCGACGTTCCGCGAGGAGAGCGTGGCCAGGGGGAGGACCAGGGCGACCAGGAGCCCGGACAGAACGAGGATCCCCACGAGCCCGGTCCCGGATCGCTTCACCTGGCACCTCCGCCGGAACAGCAGTGGCAGTCGGGAACCGGGCCGGCTCCGTAACAGTCGGCGAACAGGCACGGGCAGCCCGACACCCGGGTGGAGAGGTCCGGGGTCTGGATGCCCACCAGCGTCGTCAGGGGCAGCAGCCGCCCCCCCTCCGCAGCCTGCAGCACGAGCTTCACCCGGAAGAAGACGCGGCCCTCGTTCTCGAACGGGACCAGGTACTCCCAGCGCATGTCCCGGAGCAGCAGGCTGCGGTACCCGGCCTCCCTGGTCTCCTGGACCGGCCCCAGCCACTCGGCGGGCCAGGGGCGATCCGAGCGGTCGAGCCTGCTGGCCCAGGCGCCGGCCTGGTCGAACCGGTAGACCACCTTGCGAAGCGTGGTGCAGCCCGGCACCGACGACGGCCTCGACGCGTCGTACCAGACCAGGTAGCGCTGGCGGCCCGCACCCTGTCGCCTCTCGGTCACGAACTGGATCGACCTCCCGTGGGGCCTGGAGATCACGAACGAGTTGTTCTCGTGGTCTCTCGCGTCCTCGAACGGGTTCAGGACCAGCGAGGCCAGCTCGAGCCGGATCGTCTCCAGCAGCAGGAGCGCGTCCTGCATCTGGCTCAGCCTGCCGACCGTGCGGATCGACTGGTGGTGCATCCCCCGCGTCACGCCGAGGATCGCGCCGACCAGGGCGCAGAGGATCGCGGTGCCCACCAGGATCTCCACCACGGTCAGCCCGGGCCTCGGCGCCGGAGCGCCTGCCGCTCGTCGGTCGCCGGTCATGCGTCGCTCCGGTCGACCACCGTCTGGATGGCCACCGGGATGATCCGGGGCGGGGTGGTGCCGGGGGCGTCGAACACCAGGTAGTGGAGCGAGCTGACCCGTCGGTAGAGCGTTCGCCTTCCGGCGACCTGACATGTCGAGTGGGCCCAGAGCTCCACCAGGCCCCAGTTGGTGCCCACGTTGTACCGGACCGGCCGGACCGAGACCGGCGACACCGTCACTCCGGCCGCCGCGCCGCCGGTGAGCCTCGACGTGCGCTCCGGAGGGTAGGTCAGCTCGGCCACGCCGAACACCGCCGGGCCGGGCACCACGCCTCCCACGGCCCGGCTCCTGATCTCGCCCCGCCAGTCCCTGCCCGGGAAGCTCCGCTGGATGAACGGACCGAAGTCTGCCAGGCACTCGGCCAGAGCCGACTCGGCGAGCTCCGTGGCGTAACGCCCCTGGAGCACCGCCGCGTTGACGGCCCGCCCGGTGCTCGCCTGCGTCGACACCGCCATCGCGATGGTGAAGCCCGCCGCGACCAGACAGACGAGGCCGAGGCCGATCACGAGCAGGACGCCGCGGCGACCGCCCACCGATCCGCGGGGTCCTCGCGCCTCCAGGGCAAGCGAAGGCGCCTTCCGCTCCGGGGGCTCTTTCATCATGATACTGGACCTCCCGCACGTCGGTCTGTCCGGCTCACCTGGCCGTGCGAGGGAACCAGTTCCACATCCTGCAGGTCTTGCCGCGACGCTCGAAGGAGGAGACGAACCGGTCGTGGGTGACGCCAAGCGAGGTGATCCCCAGAGCCGCGACCCCGGAGAGCTCCCCCGGACGACAGATCCCGTCCCCGTCGACGTCGATCCACACCGACAGGTTGGATAGCTCCCTCCTCGTCAGCCTACCATCATGGTCGGTGTCCAGCAGCGCCAGCTTCGCGAACCCGTCGGCGAACCCGTCCCTGTCGCCGAACAGCTCGCTGGCGTTGTCGATCACGCCGTTGCCGTTGGCGTCCAGGGCCAGCAGACCATCGTGACCGGGCACGAGCCACTCGGTGAGCGTGGACCGGCCCCGGCCGCCGAGGTCGAACCAGACCGCGCCCCGCTTCACGAACGGCTCTGACCCGCCGGTCACCGTCGGAGTCGTGACGTCGGCGACGCCGTCTTCGTCCATGTCGAGCAGCACCGGGTCCGACATGAGCGCCGCGCCGGCGATGGCGGTCAGAAGCGGAACGGCCACGGCCACGGCGGCCCCGATCGAGACCCCGGACCCCTTCGTCGGGGTCGGAGCGCACTCCTCCGACGACCCGGCGACGGAGAGCGTGTGACGCAGGGAGGCGCTCTGCTTTCCCTCGACCAGCCCGGGGTACCGGCTTCTCGCGCGATCCACCTGGTCGACGGCGTCCCTCAGGATCCGCACGCCCCCGGAGCTGTCGCCCGCCTGCATCGCCCTCATGGCCTGGTCGAGCGCCGGCCCGGCCCTCAGCAGCCCCACGCCCTGTTCCGGCGAACCCCGCACGGCCAGCATCGGGAAGCCCGGCAACGGGCCGGTCGAGGAGCCTGGCCCGGTCCCCCCGGCGGGGAGGGCCGCCGGGCCGGATGTGCCGCTGTCCGGCTCGGAGAGCTTCCGGAGCATCTCGACATAGGTGCGGTGGGTGCCGGCGAGGGACGGCGCCACCGGGGCGGCGAGCCCGGAGCCGATTCCGCCGGACGCTCCATCCTCGGGAGACGGCGGGCTCTGGGGCGCCGGCTCGGCGGCGGTCCCGGCGCCGGTGGCGAGCGCCGAGAAGATCGCGACCACGAGCAGATGGATCAGGCTTCGCATCATCAGGTCTCCCATGGGGGTCTCCCTTCCGTGGACAGGGGCGCCGCCGGGTCGTCTCGCGCGGGCGGACCGTGCGGTTGCACAGGCCGTGCCAGGGCGTTCACGGGCGGGGGCCGGCCCACCACCGGGCGGCGCGCGACAACCGGGGATAGGGCACCAGAGCCGCGCCGCGGTCCACCGAGGGATCGACGGCAGGTCCGGCGACCCGGTCCGGATCCGATCATGCCCGGCGCGGCGGACGGGGCCAATTCGGTCCGGTCAGGGCCGGCGTGGCCCGGCGTATCACCGGTCCGTCGAGGCGCCGGGAGCGTTCAGCCGGGCGAGGAGCGACCGGTAGCCCACGAGGCCTACCAGCACCCGCAGCAGAAGCCCGAGGCCGAGGAAGAGAGTGGCGAAAGCGTCGACCGTCGGTATCGGGGCGCCCAGCTCCGATCCGAACAGCTCCCGGCAGGCCAGGTGGAACGAACCCAGCCCCGCGACCGTCACGGGGAGGAAGACGACCATGTCGATGATCGGCACCGTGGCCACCACGGCCCAGAACGGCAGGTTCACGCCGAAGCATCGGAGCAGGACGAAGACGGTCAGCACGTCCAAGAGGAGCGTCGGGACCCGCAGCGTCGCCACCCTGATGTAGTCCCACAGGGTCGATTGCCGGAACGCGTGACAGACGTTCATCTCTCTGACGAAGCCCAGCAGGAAGAAGTCGACCCCCCCCAGCCAGAAGATGAAGTGGGCGGCTCCGAGGACGGCGAACCCCGCGTCGATCCACAGGATCGGCTCCAGCATGTCGGGGACGGCGACCCAGGCCCCGCACGTGGCGAACAGGGCCAGCAGGTAGGTGTCGACGAAGATGGTGAGGATCGAGACGCTGGCCACCTTGAAGAACGGAGCGCCGACGATCTTCTTCACGTAGAGGCTCACCAGCGCCTGACCCGCGACGTAGTTGAAACCGGCGAGCAGCGACGAGGCCACGCGGAGCCGGAGGCCGTCCGCGAACCCCACGGGGCCGACGTAGCGCCCGAAGAAGAGAGCGTAGCACCAGCCGTCGTAGACCATGCCCGCCAGGGAGGCCGCGACCAGGCAGACCACGAACGGCACCAGGCGGGCGAGCCGGGACGCTTCGACCATGGCCCCCAGGTCGGCGGTGGCCGCGACGAGGGCGACCAGAGCCGCCGTCACCAGCCACGGCACGGTCCGGCTCAGCCCGACGCTGTCAGCTCTTGCCACAGCGCCTCTCGTCCGGGCCGTCGCTTGTGCGCGTGCACGGTTCGTCACTGTCAGCCCGATCGACCGGCTCTTGCCTCACGATGCCAGCGGCCTCGTCCCGCTCCGGCGCCTGTCCCCCGTGAACGGACCGATGGTACTCCAGACCGGATGAGATGGCAATCTCGGGTGGTCGCGGCGACCTCGATCCGACGGGTCGGGTCGCCGTCGCCGGGCCAGAGGGGTGTCAACTCCTGCCTGCCGGCCGAGTCCATCGTCGAGCGGTCGGCCAGGGCTCGAAGCTCGATCGGATGAGCATCTCCACCGGGACCTCCGCTGCTGGCACTCGACTTGCTTCTCGGGGACCCGAACGCCCCGTCGGGGGCGCAACGGTAGCAGGAACAGACCAGCTGGCCGGGACGCTCGAGGCGGGAGGCGATCGCGAGATCGGAGATCCGCCCGGCCCGGAAGCCAGCCGAGCGCATACGGGAGGCTCGAAGTGAACGGAACCTGGAGAGTCCTCACCCTCGTGGCAACGGTGCTCATCGCTCAGCTCTGGATCCTCGGGTCGCCGACGGCGGTCCTCGGTCAGGATGTTCCGCCCGCCCAGGAGACGCCGGCCGTGCCGGCCATGCCGGAGACGCAGCCCCCACCCGAGCCGCCGGCCACCACCGAGGTCACCGGGGGCGAGGTGGACGGGAGTTCCGTGGCCACGTCCGGAGCGCTGGGAAATCCGGAGGGAATCCCGGTCGCCCCGGACGGAGAGGTGGCGTCGCCGGAGCCGGTCGACGAGAACACCGGCTGGGGCGGCTACGAGCCCGCGGCGGAGAACGCCGGAGTTGCCGGCCAGGACCCCGGCTCCGGCCCGGCCGCCGCCACCGGCACGGCCCCCGAGCCGGAGAACGGCTCTTCGGCCCCGGGTCCCGGCGCGGGCCGGCCCGCTCTCCAGGATGCGGGCCGCGTGCTGGCCAACCCGCTCCCGGTGAGGCCCCTGGATCGCCCGCAGGCGGCCAGGGTCGTGCAGGGTAGCCTCGACTTCACGGTGGCTCCGGACGGCTCCTCCGCCGAGATCGCCGCCTCGGGCACCCTGCCGAGCAACGCCGCCGGCGGGATCGAGGCCACGGCCAGCGGGTCGGCGACCATCGCCGGGGAGCAGAGCCGCGGCAACGCCAACGTGGCCGTCTCCACCGCCGCGGGCGGCGGAGCGCAGCTGAACGCTGCGGTCAACGCCGGTCCCGAAGTGAACAAGGACAAGCCGACCAAGGTCACCCTGGAGGGCATGGTGGGCAACGAGATCACCGGACCCGCGGCGTTCAACAGCGGGTACCAGTCGGCGGTCCAGACCATCCTCACCCGGCAGAGGCCCGGCGAGGCGAACCTTCCCGAGAAGGTGCGGACGGGGCTCGAGACCGTGGGCAAGCTGAACAAGGATGGCAAGCTCGACGGCGCCGTGCAGATCCACGTCGACAAGAGCCACGCCGTGAGCCAGGCCGTGGCCGGCGCGCAGCAGGGCATCGTGGACACGCCGTTCCTGAGGGTCTTCCAGAGGACCGGCCGGCCCGGGTTCGTGGGCATCCGGTCGCGGATCGCCCAGCGGGCCGAGCCCAGGCTGGCCAGCGCGGCGTCGCAGCAGATCGACCGGCTGCAGGGGCAGGCCACGGCCGCCTCCAACGGGGTCGTGACGTTCGACAACGGTCCGGTGGCCCGGACCGGCGTGGGGATCAACGTGTCGAGCCCCGGCGTCGACGCCCGGGTGAGCGCCAGCGTGAACGACTTCCACACGTTCCGGAACACCGCCCGCGGCTGGCGCAGGCGTTGAGAGACCATCCCGGGCCCCGGTCCGTCCTGGCCGGCCAGGATCCCCCACCAGTTCCGCAGAGCTTGGCTCGTGACGAAGCGGCGGACCGCGGGACCCGGGAGAGCGCGGGCCTCGCCGACAGGCGCAGAGCGCCACGAGCCCGGGATCGGAGCGCTTCCCGCTCCCGCCGCCGGGTCGATCACCAGACCGGGCTCTGGGACGCGGGACTCCTGGACGAGACGACGACGAACGCGCGGTCCGCCAGGGAGAACGGAAGGCTGTCGAAGCTCCCGATCCTGACCGCCGTGATCTCCAGCGTGTTCCTTCCCGCGACGAGGATCGCCGGGTCGAAGGTGTGGTACGAGCGGATCCGTCTGACCCCGCGGATCTCGTAGGGGCCTCCGGGCCTCACCGTGAACCTGCCGTTGATCGTGATCCGGATGCTCGCTCTCCGGGTTCCCGGCACCCGCACGGTGCCGACCCAGGCCACGGTGTTCGGGCCGGGGGCCCAGGCCGGCGGCAGCGCGAACGTGCCGCGCCAGCGACCGTCGAGGCGCTTTCCGGCCATCGGATCTCCAGGCCGGACCATCAGCTGGGCCAGGAGGCTCTCCGGGGCCAGCCTCTCCCCGGTCAGGTCTGTCGAGGCGACCAGCAGATGGCCGGGCACCACGCTCGCCACGGCGTCCCCGAGTCCCGGGACGAGGTCGGCGGCCACGCCGATCGGAGTGGCGGCGCCGGCGATGGCGATCGGGATGTCGACGGGCCGGATCGGGTTGGGGCAAGAGCTCTCGATCCGCACCTCGATCTCCCGGCCCTCGAACGACTGCTTGAGGGGAAACCAGCCGGGGCCACAGGACGGTGGAAAGGCGTTCCCCATCTCCACCGGCACCGGAATCTCGTTGACCTTGAAGCGGCAGCTGAGGTCCTGGAGCGAGTACAGGTGGGACAGCAGCTGGCCGCGGAGGTCCACCGGCAGCTCCCGCGACTGGAGGAGCTGTCTCGAGTGGGCGGCGGCGGTGCGCCAGAGAGCGACCAGCTCGGGTCTCCCCCTCTCCAGCACCCAGCCGACTCTGCTTGCGCCACCGCTGCTTTCCCGCAGCTTTCTCACCCGCTGGCTGAGGTCCGCCACGGCGACCCGATCGCCCGCCCAGGCCAGCGCAGCCGGGAGCCGCTGGAGCTTCTTCAGAAGAGCCCGGGCGACTCCCGGGGCGGTCACCGCCATCGTCGCTCCGATCGAGCCGGCCGTCCCGGGGATGACGACCCGCACCGGCCCCGAGTAGTCCAGCTGCACAAGACGGAGGCTCAGCGTGGTCGCGGCGCCGCCCCGGGTGGAGAGGATCGACGGTACGGATACGACCAGCGACTGGGGAGTCGGGTCCAGCCGGTCGTCGGGGACGAGCAGGCTGGCAGGGCGGCCGGCCCGGTCCGTGGACCCGGGCCCCCGGATCGCGACCGCGGCCACGACGAGCGCCAGCGCCGCGGCGGAGCAGGCCAGGGCCACTCCGGTCCGAGGCGACCACGGGGAGCTCCGCCGCCTTCTGTCCGGGAGTCGCGCCTCCGGTCGGGAGGAGCCGGCTTCCACGGCGGTCGCCAGAGCCTTCACGGGTGCACGGCGAGGCGCTGGGCCCCGGGCTCCCGCGGCAGGCCGGGCCTCGTCGACCGGGTGGGCTCCGGGCAGCGCCAGGCGGCCCAGAGCCTCGGCCAGGTGACCGGCCGTGGGGAACCGGTCCGCCGGTTCCTTGGCCAGCGCCCTCGACACGATCGCCTCCAGCTCGACCGGCACGCCGGGGCACAGATCGGCCAGAGCCGGGGGCGCATCCATGACGTGACAGGTGAGAATCTCCGCGATGCTGTCGCCGACGAACGGCTGCCTGCCCGAGACGAGCTCGAAGAGGAGCACCCCGAGGGCGTAGACGTCGCTCGGCCGGTCTGCGGGAGCGCCGTCGATCAGCTCCGGGGCCAGGTACGCCGGGGTGCCCAGGATCAGGCCGGTGGCTGTCTGGTACGACGCTCCCTTGAGCCACTTGGCGATGCCGAAGTCCGTGACCTTGTAGCACCCCGGCGACGACTCGAGGACGTTCTCGGGCTTGAGGTCCCGGTGGAGGATCCCCTGGAGGTGGGCCGCGTCCACGGCGCTGGCGATCTGGACGCCGGCATCGACGGCGAGCGGGACCGCCATCCTCCCGGTCTCGATGATCTCACGCAGCGTCCGTCCGGCCAGGTACTCGTAGGCTATCCAGAGCGCCCCCCCCGTTTCACCCTGGTCGAGCACCTTCACGATGTTCGGATGGTCCAGCGACGCGACCATCCGTGCCTCGTTGACGAACCGGACCCGGGGGTCGGCCCCGGTCAAGGCGGCGTCGGGCAGCATGATCTTGAGCGCCACCGGTCGATCCAGCGCCACCTGGGTGGCGAGGTAGACCGTGCCGAAGGCGCCCCTTCCCAGCTCCCGTTCGATCCGGTAGGTCGTCCGGAGCTCCGGTGGACCGTCCTCGTCCCTGGACGACGATGTTCCCATGATCATCGAGTATAGACCGTTCGAATCGACGCTCGCACTCGGTGACCGCCGCGGCGCGACCACCCCGCCCGGGGAGCGCCCCCGAGCGCGACTTCAAGTGAATCCCCTCCACGTCCTCGGTGACTCTGCAGCCAGGCCGAGGCCTGATCACAGGCCCGACTCCGCGAAACAGGCGGGGGAAGTCTTCTGCACGGGGGTTCGTTGTCCGCCAGGGAGAGTCTTCCGGCGATCTTGAGCGAGTCGTGACCGATGACCATCCCAGATGTACCGGTGTCGATCGATCTGCCGGGGCTGACAGAGCTCCTCTCCGGTTCCTTCGCTCTCGCGGGGGTGCCCGTCGCGGTGGTGGACCGGGCGGGACGGGCGATTGCCCGGGCCGGGGCTGGCTCGGTCTGCCTCCGGTGCGGCTGCCGCGAGAGATGCCTCGATGAGGCTGTGCTGGCCGCCCGGGGTGCCGGAGCGGCCAGCTGGGCAGCCGTTCCTTGTGCCGACGGGCTGCCCTGCGTGGTCGCGCCCGCCGGCCCGGAACCGGGCCGAGGGCTCTCTCTGCTCCTGGGGCCGCTGTTCTTCGAGGAGGGTCGCCCCGACCCTGCCTCCCTTCTCTCGGCGAGCGCCGGCGCCGGTCTCGCCGGGGCCGGCCACCGCGAGGAGATCGCCCAGGTTCCCAGCTTCCCCCGGGACGCGGTGCTGAAGGCGGTCGACGGGTGCCGCCGGCTGCTGGGCCTGTTCCTCGGACCGAAGAGCTCGCCGGTCGCCGGCGGCCCGGCGGCGTCCCGGCCGCACGAGACACCGGACCTCCACCGCACGGTGGCCGAGTTCTCCCACGACTGGGAGTGCTGGATCGACCCGGAGGGTCGCTTCCTCTACGTGTCGCCATCGTGCCTGCGGATGACTGGATACGCCCGCGAGGAGTTCCTGGCGAATCCGAGGCTCCTGGAGACCATCGTGCATCCGGAGGACCGCGACGCCGTACTGGGCCGCCTCGGGGACCTGCGCACCGGGGCGACGGAGAGCGCCGAGTTCACGTTCCGCATCACGACCCGCTCGGGGGATGAGCGCCTGGTCAACCATCGATGCCAGCCGGTCCGGGGGGCTGACGGAGCTTTCATGGGCCAGCGGGTGAGCCTGCGGGACATCACCCGGGAGCGACTGTCCGAGCAGGCGCTGCGACACAGCGAAGAGGAACGCCTGCAGCTCGCCGAGATGCTCCGGGAGAACGATGAGCGGTACTCGAAGGCGTTCCACGCCTGCCCGGTGCCCATGGCGGTCACCACGCTGGCCGAGGGTCGCTTCATCGCCGTGAACGACGCGTTCGTCCGGATCACCGAATGGACCAGCGAGGAGCTCATCGGCCGGACCGGAGCGGAGCTCGACATGTGGATCGAGCCCGCGGAGCGGGAGCACCTGCTCGATCTCGTTCGCCGGGTGGGAGAGCTGCGAAGCGTGCCGGCCAAGGGACGGACCAAGTCCGGGAAGATCCGGGACGTCCTGTGGTCGATGCAGATGGTGAGCGTGCGGAGTCAGCCCTGTCTCATGGTCACGGTCCTCGACATCACCGAGCAGAACAGACTCTCCGAAGCGCTCCGCAGCAGCGAGAACCACTACCGGGTGCTCGCCGAAGCGTCGCTCGACCACATCTTCATCATCGGTCTCGACGACACCGTGAAGTACGTGAACCCGTCGGGCCTGGAGTTCCTGGGGCTCCCGGCAGACCAGGTGGTGGGCCAGCCGCGGTCGATCTTCTTCCCGGCGGACCAGGTCCAGGTGCAGCGGCAGAGCCTGGCCAGGGTGTTCGTGGAGAAGAAACCGCTCCGGATCGAGCGCTGGCACGGGGACGAGGCCACCGGCAGCTGGCTCGACACACGGCTGGTGCCGCTGGTGAACTCCACCGGCAAGGTGGAAGCGGTGCTGGGCATCAGCCGGGACATCACGGAGCGCAAGCGCGCCGAAGCGGCGCTCGAGGTCAGCGAGACGCGCTACCGGACGCTGGTCGACAACCTCGACTTCGGGGTCGTGCTGGTCGACGCAGAGCACACCATCGTGATGGCCAACGCCACCCACCACCGGTGGCTGGGAAGGGCCCCGGGCGACCTCGCCGGAAAGAGATGCCACCGCGAGTTCGACGGCCGGGACGATCCGTGCCCTCAGTGTCCGGGCGTGAGGGCCATGGCGACCGGCGAGGTCGCCACCGCGGAGACCGAGGGCGTTCTCGCGGATGGAAAGAAGATCGCCGTTCGCATCCGGGCGTTCCCGGTGAGGACGCCGAGCGGCGGCATCTGGGGGTTCACGGAGGTCGTGGAGAACATCACGGAGCTGCGCCAGGCCCAGGCCGAGCAGAGGGAGCTGGAGGCCAGGGTCCAGCGCACCCAGAAGTTCGAGAGCCTGGGGATCCTGGCCGGCGGCATCGCTCACGACTTCGACAACCTCCTGTGCGTGATCATCGGCAACGCCGATCTCGCCCAGGAGGCGCTGGCGGTCGATTCGCCGGCCCGGGCCAACCTCCAGGCGATCGAGACCGCCGGGAACTGCGCCGCGGCGCTGTGCAAGCAGATGCTGGCCTACGCCGGGAAAGAGCCGGTCATGGTCGAGTCGGTGAACCTGTCGAAGCTACTGGAATCCATGGACCAGCTGCTCCGGGCCTCCGTGTCCCGGCAGGCGCAGCTGCGGTCCCGCCCGGACCACAACGCCAGGTCGTTCGCCGCCGATTCGGCGCAGGTCAGCCAGGTGGTGCTGAACCTGGTCGTCAACGCCTCCGAGGCTCTCGGCGAACGGGAGGGCACCATCGACGTGTCCACGAGCTCGATCTTCTGCAACCGGGCGCTTCTGGACAGGATCCAGCAGGACATCGTGCTGCCCGAAGGGCTCTACGTCTGCCTGGAGGTCCACGACGACGGGTGCGGCATGGACCGCTCGACGGCGGAGCGGGTGTTCGACCCGTTCTTCTCGACGAAGTTCCCGGGACGGGGCCTGGGGCTCGCGGCGGTGCAGGGGATCGTCCGGGGCCACAGGGGGGCGATCTGGGTGGAGACCGAGCCCGGGCGGGGGACGACGTTCAGGGTGATCTTTCCCGCGCTGCCCGAGTCGGACGGGCAGCCGGTTCCGGAGCGGCCGGTGGGGGAGCCCGCGGGCGCCGGGTCCGGCGCGGCCCCGGAGCGGCCGGCCGCCGGTTCCAGGGGCAAGAAGAAGGCGCCGGCGGGATCCACGGGCGGGGACTCCCCGCGCAAGGGCCCGACCATGGTCGGGGCTCGACGCGCTCTGCGGCGCTGAGGTCCGGGCGGCATGGCTTCACCGACCGGATCGAGAAGCGGGGCCGACGAGCCGGGTCCCGGGCGAAGGAGGATCGGCATGGACCGGTGGCTCCATCTCCTCGCGGCGGCGATCGTGCTGTTCCACGGGGCCGCTCACTCCGTGGCCGGGCCGACGCGGTTCCATTTCGCGAGGCACGGAGAGACCGTCGCGAACCGCACCGGGGTGTACACGACGCAGACGCTGAATGTGCTCTCCGCCGAGGGTGAGGCTCAGGTCGAGAGGCTCACGGCCCGGCTCGCCGGCTGGACCGCGTCGCACGCTCCGCGGCCGAGCCGGGCCGGATCGTTCGGATTCGACGTCATCTGCGTGAGCCCGGTGCCACGGGCGATGAGCTCCATCCTGCCCTACCTCAGGAGCACCGGATCGACAGCCGAGGTCTGGCCTGCGCTGGCCGAATGCTGTCACCAGAAGCCGGAGCCGGAGTCCCCCGGCGCGACACTCCCGGAGGGCAAGCCGGTCCAGATCGATCCGGATCGGTCGGCCTTCTTCACCCTGGAGGGGGCGCCGTCCCGTCGCTGGCCCGCGCCCAAGAACTTCGTCCAGGGCATCGCGCAGGTGAGGTTGCTGGTGCGACAGTTGAAGCAGAGGTTCGATGGCTCCGGGAAGTCGGTGCTGCTGGTGGGGCACGCCTGCAACGGCTCCCTCATGATGGAGATGCTCCTCGGTCGGGAGCCCAGGCGCGCGATCAAGATCGACAACGCCATGATCAGCGTGCTCGAGGAGACTTGGAAGGGCGGCTACAGGCTGATCCAGCTGAACGGGAAGCAGGTCTCCGGCGGTCGGTAGCGCCTCCGCGACGGCCTGGCAGGAGTTGACGGCCCCGGACAGGAGTTGCCAGGGGCCAGCGGCCGAGGCGATCCCCGCCGCCTCCCGCCGAGGGACCGCGATCGCCGTTCCGGAGCCGATCTCCGTGATCGGACCACCTTTGGCACGTTCTCTGCAATGCCATGGGCTGTCGATCCAGGGCGCCGACGGCGCCGGTCAACAGCGAGGTGGTGAAGGTGGTGGCCTCGATCGGTCGGACAGGGCGGCGGGGATTCTCTCTGACGGAGATCCTCGTGGCCTCGGTTCTCTTCGGCCTCATCGGCGTGGCGCTGTTTGAGCTGCTGAGCTCCGGGGCGCGCTCCGCCGCCGTGGCGTCGGAGCACCAGCTGGCCACGATGCTGACCGCCCGGACCATGGACCAGCTGCTGTCCGTGGGCTACTACACCTTGAACGAGGCGGTGGGCACCGACGAGGAGCTCGACCTCGCCCAGGTCGGCGGCGCCGGCGAGGCCGGGACCCAGGCCGAGGCGGAGGCTTCCAGGCTGGTGGCGGACGGCTTCGTCTTCGGCGGGCGCTACTCGATCGAGAGGGCCGACACCGGGCTCCTCCGGCTGAGCGTCCGGCTGTCGTGGCAGCGCAAGAGCGACGGGAAACAGGGCGGCAGCCTGGCGGTGGTCCGGTACCTGGCCAACCCGGCGGCCGGCATCTCCGTCAGGGAGTCGTTCGGAGGTGGTCAGGCGTGACGTCGAGAAGGAACCGTTCGTCGGCCGGGTTCACCGTGGTCGAGTCGACCGTGGCGGTCGTGGTGGGCGTCATGGTGCTCGGCGTCGCCCTGGGGCTCCTCTGCTGGGGCGTGACCTCGCTCGTGCGGACCGAGCACCGTCTCGATCCGCGGGAGCGGGCACACCTGGCGCTCGCGACGCTCCGCCAGGCGTTCGGCGACGCGGTGGCCTACGGGCAAGACGGCGACGACCTGGTGTTCTGCGGCCTCCGCGGCAAGGGGGTCGTCCGGTTCGATCAGGCCCGGGGCAAGCTCTCGATCCTGATCCCGTCAGGGGTGACGCGATTCACGGCCGAGTCGCTGACGCCCGGCGTGCTGCGGGTCGGGCTCGAGCTGGCCAGGCCGAGGAGCACCGGCAGGATCGAGGGTCTGGCCAGCTGCCGCGTGACCGACGAGATCTTCGTCCCCGCCGTGGCGCTGCGCTACGACCCGCTGCCCTGGAACGCCGCCGTGGCCGCCACTTCGGCCTCCTGAGCCCGTCGCCCCCGACTCGCCGGCAGCGCCCGCCGGACGCGGGTCGTGGCAGAATCTGACGCCGCAGTGCGGGTCCTGCCTCCAGCGATGATCCAGGACCGCCTGTCACTTCTCGACAGCCGGTGGCCAGAATGCTCTCCGGATGAGGCTCTCCAGAGAGCTCCAGGAACTGGCACGCCGGATGCAGGGGAGTGGCGCGGTCGAGTCGCATCGTGACGGGAAGGAGAGATCGCCGTGAGAGTCGGCTCCGGGCTGGCGGCAAGGCAGAACCTGCGTGGACCCAGGACGGGATCGGTGCTGGCCGCCGTCCTGGTGTCGACCCTGGTCGTGGGGGTCATGGGTCTCGCGCTGGTCCAGCGGACCGTGCGGAGCTCCCGCACCGCCGGCTGGAGTCGTGACCACCTGGTGCTCCGGATGGTGGCGGAGTCCGCCGCCGAGGAGCTGTACCTGGGGGTCCAGACCGCGGCGAACGTCCCGTCGGACCCGATCTTCCGCGATGTCCGGGTCCGGCCGGCCGGCTCCCCGGCTTTTGCAGGCACGCCGCTCAAGGGGCTCGGTCTCTCCAACCTGACGAACGACCTCCAGGGCCTGGAGAAGACCCTCGGCGGTTCGATCAAGCTCAAGCACACGGTCTTGCTGTGCGACCAGAAGCCGCTCGCTCCGGGCGCCGGAGACCCCGGCGACGCGCTGGAGCAAACGGGCACTCTGGTCATCGAGGTCACGGCCCAGCTCACCCGCAACCGGACCACGACGGTGGAGCGGCTCCGGGTCCAGCGGGAGTTCAAGACCTCCCGGGTGACCCCGCCTCGCCCGTTCGACCAGGTGGGCCTGTTCATCGGCAAGACGTCCTCGAAGGACCTCGCCAGGTTCAAGGGTCGGTCGGCGTACGCGGTGTCGAGCGAAACCCCCCAGACGTTGCAGGAGCTCTTGACCCACAAGGCTCCGGAGGGGTTCGCCATGCTCCCCGGCAAGTCCCGGAGCGTGGTCAAGCGAGCGCTCGGTTCGATGACGCCCGGGTCGCTGATCCGGCGGGCCCACTTCGTGGTGGCCGACCATGAAGCGCTCCTGGCGCTGATCGCCCACCAGCTGGACAGCGGCTCTGCGCTGAACGGCATCGTCCACGTGACCTCCCCGGATCCGATCCGGCTGGAGTTCCCGTCGTTTCGCGGCAAGTGCCTGCTGAGCTTCTCGGGCCCGGTGGACGTGGCCGACATCAGGGTGGACGACCCCGGCAAGGACAGCCTCACCATCGTGTCGCCGGAGAGGATCGTGGTGGTGGGCCGGAACGTCGAGGCGTCCCTGGTGAACCCCAGCGACGTGGACGGCGGCATCGTGTTCCAGCAGAAGGCCCACGTCAAGGGAGCGGTGGTTGTGGTCCGCTTCCCGCGGGCCAACGGCCTGAGCGCCCAGGAGTGGGGGGCCTGCCAGTTCCAGGCGAACCGGAACATGGCTTCCGGGGCCGGTCCGGCCGGTCCGCCGGACCAGGGGATGCTCAGCTGCTACACGACCGCGTTCTCCCCCTACCCGGTCTCCGTCGAGCACGCCCGGGACGGCGAGGCGTGGTGATCGCCGGTCGAGAAGATACGGGCTTTCGGATCCTGCGGAAAATCCGTATCATGGGAATAGTCGTTTCGGGGGGAGGCATGGCTTTATGCTCGCCCCCGGGCCACGACCCGGGGCGGCGGGCGCGCAGGAGGCACCTCGATGAGCAAGGTCGGTCTGGCGATTCTGATGGCGGCCGTTCTCGCTGCCGCTTCGGTCTCGGCCCAGCCGGACCCGGGCATCACGATCCTGGGCGAGGAGTACGCCGGTGTGGCGCCCGTGTCGAAGCCGCAGGTCCCGCCCAAGGGGGCGGGCCAGGTCGGCATCGTCGACGTCTTCACCCGCCTGAACGTGCGAGACGGGCCAGGCCTCCAGTACTCGGTCATCGGAAAGCTCAACCCCGGCGACCCGGTGGTCATCGTGGGCCAGCAGGGCGACTGGCTGCAGATCCAGTGGAACGGCAGGCTGGCATGGATCTGCGAGTACTACGTGTGGACCCCGGGCAAGGGGGTTCGCAACTCCGCCATCGTTTCCACGATCCGGTCGCAGTTCGGCAGCGTTCCGCTCACTGAAAGAGGAAGCGGCCTGTGGTCCGGCGAGACCGGCCAGACCCAGTCCCAGCAGGGCAACGAGACGCTGCCCCCCCTGGCGGGGCCTCAGGTGGGCAACAGGCTCGCAGACGGCGGGTTGGCCGTCCCGCTCTACAATCAGAACGCCTGCGGCGCCCGTTATCCCGGCGGGTTCTGCGGCCCCACGTCGCTGAAGATGGTCCTGGAGTACTTCGGCATCAGGAAGGACGTGAACTACCTGGGCCTGCGGAGCGTGAACGGGGCGGTCAACGTGTACACCCCGGGCGAGGGCTCCTCGTCGGAGGGGATGACCCAGATGCTGCGCCACGTGGGCATGCAGAACTCCTTCGTCAAGGAGGGGTGCTCCCTGTCGTGGCTGCGGCAGGTGACCGGCGCCGGCTACCCCGTGATCGCCAACGTGGCCGGCTACTACGGCGGCGGCAACTCGTCGGCGGGCCACTACGTGGTCGTGGCCGGGGTGACCGACGACGGCCGGGTCGTGCTGTGCAACTCCGCGGGCGGTCGGCGTCAGGTCGTCGACGGCTCCGACTTCTTGAACGGGTGGAGAAACCGCGACTGTCGCGCCGTCGTGGCGAAGCCCTGACGGTCCGAGCGTCCCGGAGGCGGCCACTCCCCGGGCAGGCCGCGCCGCCACTCCGCCGCGCCCGTGGGCCAGACCTCGAAGGAGCAATCGAGATGCGCTCTTTTCTCCTGTCCCTCTGCATCGCTCTGGCCCTCTGGTCCGCGGTGGCCCAGGCCCAGCACCCGACGACCCGCACCGTGGTCCCCTGGGGCAAGAAGCCCGGTGCCCTGGCCTACGTTCCCCAGGGCTCGGCCGGCGGGCGGCTGCAGAACGGACCGTCCTCCCTGAGGGTCGGCCCCGACGGGGACATCTTCGTGCTGGACACGCTGGCGAGCAAGGTGGAACGGTTCGCTCCCGACGGGACTCACCGCCGGTCCATCGGCTTCCCGTCCACGGACCGGCACGACGCGGAGCGGCTCTGCGTGGACCTGGCCCTCACCCGCGACGGCGGGATGGTGCTTCTCGATCGACAGTCGCGGACCGTGCTCGTGCTCGATCGGGACGGCCGGATGAGGGCGGAGGTCCAGGTGCCGATCGGCGGCCGCCGCCTGCCGCTCCTGTGGGCTGTCGATGCGGACCGGGCCGGGCGGCTCTCCGTGTTCGACGCCAGCGACAACTCCGTGATCCGGTTCTTGCGGAGCGGTGCGATGGTGGGTTCGGCCCGGAGCGATCTGGCCGCGAGCCTGGTGATGGAGAGGGACGGGCGGTTCGTGGGGCTCAAGGTGCCTTCGCGGGAGAACGCCCGCACCCTGGAGATCTGGCGCGACGACCCGTTCGCCAGGAAGAGGGACCTCGTGGCCAGGGTGAGCTCCAGGAGCGAGGTGGCGATCTGGAAGCTCGTCGGCATCGATGCCGCCGGCCGCCTCTTCCTGGAGACCGCGGCGGGAGCCGGCGACGCCCCGGTGCGCAGGAGCGTCCACGCCCTCTCGCCGGACGGGAAGTGGCTGGCCAAGGTGCCGGCTCCCGACGAGCCGGTGGGGCTCTCCATGGTCCGGTCGAGCGCCGTGGCGCCTGACGGCACCGTGGTGTTCGCCCGGCCGACCGGGAAGGGCCTCCTGCTGGAGCGCCTCACCGTGGTGGCCGCCGGGGGGCGCTGAAGCCGGCCGATCGCCCGGTCAGCGCGAGGTGTCCACCCGGCAGAGGAACGCGCCGGTGGCGGTGTCCACCCTGACCGTCTCTCCCGAGGACATGTACTCCGGCACCTGGATCACCAGGCCGGTCACCAGCGTGGCCGGCTTGGTCCGGCCGGTGGCCGAGCTGCCCTTGACGGCCGGCGTGGTCTCGACGACCTCCATCTCGATGATCGGCGGCAGCTGGATGCCGATGGCATCGCCGTTGTAGATGAGAGACGACAGGCCAGGCATGTTCTCCACGAGGTACTGCGCCTGGTCGCCCAGGGACTCCGCCGAGAGCTCGAACTGGTTGCCGTTCTCCTCGTCCATGAAATGGTAGGTCGATCCGTCCTGGTACAGGTACTGCACCGGTCGACGCTCGAAGTCGGCATCGCGGACCAGGTCGCTGCAGTTGAAGACCCGGTCGACCTTGGCGCCGGACCTCAG
>JACQZM010000227.1 GCA_016213885.1 Candidatus Rifleibacteriota bacterium
GACTTCAAATGAATCAATTCCACTTCCTCGGCGACTCTGCAGCCACGCCGAGGCCCGATCACAGGCCCGACTAGGCGAAACAGGCGGGGGATCCTGGCGGCTCTCCCGGTATGGATTCCGGCTGCCGGATCTGCTAGCATACGCCTGTCGGCGTGGATCGGCCCCGAGAACGCCTCCGTGGCCGGCATGTCGGCCTCCTCGAGATGGATCCGACCCATCCCGGCCCCTGGTCGGGAGCCCAGATTCCAGCGATGCATCTTCGACTGCTCCCCCTCCTGTTCGTGGTCTTGCTGGCCCCGGTCCAGGCCTGGGCCCAGTCGCCAGCCTCGGCGTCCCCGGCCGTCCAGGCCGTCTCGGCGACGACGATGGCGGTTCACGTCTGGCCGGAGTCGCTCGATCCGGCCGCGGTGCAGACCGGACCGGCGACGCTTCTGGCCAACCTGAACGAGCCGTTGATCCGGCTGAAACCGGACGTTCTTGAGATGGACCCCGCGGCGAGCCTGGCCGCCGGGGTGACTTCGGCGGAGGACGGCCGGGTCTGGGAGGTCTCGCTGAGACCGGAAACCAGGTTCCCGGACGGGACCCCTCTGGATGCCGACGCCGTCGTGTTCTCCCTGAGTCGCCTGCTGCTGGCGGGCCATCCGGCGCGTCCCGGGGTCGCGGCCGTTCCCGGGGTGCTGAAGGGGCTGGTGAAGAGCGTCACCGCCCCCCGGAAAGACCGCGTGGTCATCGAGCTGAACGCGCCGTACGGCCCCATGCTGTCGCTCCTCGGGTCGCTCCAGGCCTCGGTCCTCTCGCCGGCCTCGTTCAAGGCCGGTCGGCTCGCCTCCGTCCCCCTCGGGTTCGGCCCGTTCACCGTGGGCCGGCAGGGTCCGGGACGACGCATGGAGCTCGTCGCCAACCCCAGGTACCTGCGGCCGGTCCCGCTTTCGCGGCTCGACGTGGTTCACGTGCCGGCCGGGACCGGCCGGATCCTCTGGATGCTGTCCGGCCGCGGCGACCTGGTGGAGGGGCTCTCGGGGCAGAACGTCGACGACCTGGGGACCCGGCCCGAGTTCAAGCTGGAAGAGAAGCCCGGCATCGGAACGGTGACCCTGTTCTTCAATCCGGCAGCCCCTCCGTTCCAGTCGATCATCCTCAGGGAGGCGCTACTCAGGGCGCTGAACGACGATGTCATGGCGCCCTGCCTGTACCAGGACAGGGCCAAGATGTTCCGGAGCTTCTTTCCCCCTTGGAGCTGGGGAACCAAGGAGGCTCCGACCAGGATCGGCTACGACGTCGTCGAGGCCAAGCGACTGCTGAACATGGGCAACGTGGACAAGGCCGGCACGGCGTTCGTCCTGTGGGCCGTCCCGTCGGTCGAGCAGAACCCGGCGTCGCTGGCGGCACTTCTGGACGCCATCAAGTCGTGTCTTTTGGAGGTCGGCGTCTCGTGCCTCGCCGACGTGGTCTCGCCGTCGGCTCTCGAATCCCGTCTGGCCGCCAAGGCGCCGGGGGCTGTGCTCTACTGGAACGACCCCCGGATCGCCGACCCGGACGACGTGACGTGCTCGGCCATCGACAAGAGCCACCCGCTCTCGAAGTTCGCCGGACTGGCGGTCGACGAGGTCCAGAGCCTCATCGCCCAGGCCAGAGGCCGGGACTCCCTCGCCTCGAGGGAGCTCGCCTACGGGGAGCTCGCGACGAGGGCGGCCCGCGACCTCACCGTCGTGTCTCTGGCGTCGCCTCGTCGGGTCGTCGCCTTCCGGAAACGCCTCTCGAACGTACGCCTGGGAATCGACGGCCAGGTCCAGATGGGGGAGGTCAGGGTCACACCATAGGATCCGGTCGGACGACCGGTCCGACGGCCGCCGGGGGTTCTGGAACCGACGCCAGAGCGCGACCGGCGCTCCGTGACAGCGATGGAGACAGCACACCGGATCCTCGTGATCGAGGACTCCACGACCTATCTGAAGATCCTCAAGACCTACCTGGAGCGGGAGGGGTACCGGGTGCTGACCGCGGAGACCGGGGAGGAGGGCCTCGGTCTGGTGAGCCGGGAGCGCCCGGACCTGATCCTGTGCGACTTCATCCTGCCCGGGATGAAGGGCGACGAGCTGTGCAAGCGGGTCAAGCTCCACTCCGCGTCGCGGCACATCCCGCTGATCATGCTCACCACCAGGGGGGAGAGAGAACACATCACCACCGGTCTGGAAGCCGGCGCCGACGACTACGTGGTCAAGTCCGGCGACATCGACATCCTGATGCTCAGAGTCCGGAAGTTCCTGAGCGCCTCCATCCGGACGGTGCCGACGCCGGTCCCCGCCGAGCCCGCGGAGCCCGCGGTGCTGCGCCAGCAGAGGGTGCTCACCATCGACGACGACCGACGATTCAGGGAGTTCATCACGAAGCTGCTGACGCCGGAGGGCTACGAGGTCGTGCAGGCCGAGGACGGGGAGGCAGGGCTGGCCGCTGTGCAGAAGCACGTCTTCGACCTCATCCTCGTGGACCTGGTGATGCCGGGCTTGATGGGAGACGAGGTGTGTCGCCGGCTCAAGACGAGCGAGGCGACCCGGGAGGTGCCGGTCATCCTGCTGACGAGCCGCGGCGACAAGCACGACATGATCGCCGGACTGAGCGCGGGAGCCGACGACTACGTGGTCAAGACCACGGACCAGGAGATCATCAAGAGCCGGGTCAAGGCGATGATCCGCAGGAAGTTCTTCCAGGACGAGAACCGCAGGATCCAGGACGAGCTCAAGACCCGGGAGATCGAGGCGGCCCGGGTCAAGGCCGAGAGGGACGCGGCACAGGAGAAGGCCCGGCTGGCCGACGAGCTGGCGGTGAAGAACACGACGCTCCAGGCCACGAACCGGAAGCTCAGGGATGCCCAGACCGCGCTGGTCCAGGCGGAGAAGATGGCGGCGCTGGGCCAGCTCGTGGCGGGGATAGCCCACGAGATCAACAACCCGCTGGCGTTCGTCTACAACAACCTGGTGACGATCGAGCGGGACGTCCGCGATCTGGACCGGGTGCTGACCGAGTACCGGACCGTCGTCGCCGGGTTCGCGGGCTCTCGTCCAGACGTGATCGCCCGGCTTGCCGAGCTGGAGGACGAGTGCGAGCTCGAGACGGCACGGACCGAGATCACGACCCGCGTCGCCGACGCCAAGGAGGGGCTGGAGCGCGTCAAGAAGATCGTGACGAACCTGAGGAACTTCTCTCGCCTCGACGAGGGTGAGGTGAAGACCGTGGACATCACGGAGGGGATCGAGTCGACCCTCAAGATCATCGGACATCTGGTCAAGGACCGGATCACCATCGAGCGCTCCTACGGGGAGATCCCGAAGGTGGAATGTTTCCCGGGACTCTTGAACCAGGTCTTCATGAATCTCCTGGTGAACGCCTGCCAGGCGATCGGCGACACCGGGACGATCACCATCCGCACCTACCTGGAGAACGGGTCGATTCGCGTTTCCATCGTCGACACCGGGTGCGGCATCCCCCAGGATCTGCTCCAGAAGATCTTCGATCCGTTCTTCACGACCAAGGAGGTCGGCCAGGGCACCGGGCTCGGTCTCTCCACCTCTTATGGCATCATGCAGAAGCACGGGGGCAAGATACTGGTGGACTCGGCACCCGGTGAGGGGAGTACCTTCACCGTGGTGCTGTTCCAGCTCCTCCCCAAACAGGACCAAAGCCATGCCCAGACCCAAGGCCCATAGCCTTCTCATCGTCGACGACGAGAAGGCGATCGTCGACTCTCTGCACGGGCTCTTCCGGCGGGAGTACAACGTGTTCACCGCCACGAGCGCCGACGAGGGGATGGGCGTGCTGACCCGGGAACGGATCGACGTCGTCCTCTCGGACCAGAGGATGCCGGGGACCTCCGGGAGCGAGTTCCTGACCACGGTCCGCGACAGATTCCCCGACACGATCAGGATCCTGTTCACGGGCTACGCCGACATCGAGGCAGTGATCCAGGCGGTCAACTTCGGCCAGATCTACGGCTATATCGCCAAGCCGTGGAAGCCCGACGAGCTCGAGCTGTTCGTCAGGCAGGCGATCCGACATCTCGAGGTCTCCATGGAGAACCGCCGTCTCACGGCGGAGTTGATGGAGATCAACGCCAAGCTCGAGCAGAAGGTCCTGGAGCGCACCCGGGCGCTGGAGAACCTCGAGCAGTACAAGGAGTGCATCATCCAGAGCCTGCAGTCCGGGCTGCTGGTCTGCGACGCCCTGGGATGCGTGGAGACCATGAACCAGACCGCGGGCCGGATCATGGGAATGGCACCCGACGAGGTCAAGGGACGGCTCCTGGACTCCATCCCGAAGCTGGCCCACTTCCGGGACGCCGTGACCCGGACGCTCGCCGGGGGCAAGCTGGAGTACCAGGAGCTCGCCATCCAGATCTCCCCGGGCGAGACGCAGTACATCGGCTACGGCACCTCGGTGCTGGTGACGCCGGGCGGTGAGAAGAGCGGCGTCATCATCATCTTCCGGGATACGACGGAGAAACGGAAGTTCGAGGAGCAGCTGATCCAGTCGGAGAAGCTGGCGGCGATCGGCGAGCTGGCCGGCGGCGTCGCCCACGAGATCAACAACCCCCTGGGGGTCATCCTCGGGTTCACGCAGCTCCTGTTGAAGCAGGACTGGACCGACCCCGGGGTGAAGAAGAAGCTCAGGCACATCGAGACCCAGACGTTCCGCTGCAAGAACATCGTCACCAACCTGCTCAAGTTCGCCAGGAAGTCCAAGACCGACGAGGCGCTGGTGAACGTGGGGCAGATCATGCAAGAGACGCTGGACATCCTCCACCGGCAGCTGGAGGTGGAGAACGTCACCATCATCCGCGACATCGGTCCGGAGCCGGCGCTGGTCAGGGCGAACGAGAACGAGATGCAGCAGGTCTTCTTCAACCTCGTGGTGAACGCCAAGGACGCCATGGAAAGAGGAGGCACCCTGACCGTCAGGGTGACCGTGGAGGGAGGCCGCGCCCGGGTGAGCGTCGCGGACACGGGCCATGGCATTCCGTCGGAAGTCCTGGAGAAGATCTGGAACCCGTTCTTCACCACCAAGCCGCCGGGAAAGGGCACCGGCCTGGGGCTCTCGATCACCCGGAGGCTCGTGGAGAAGGTCCACGGCCAGATCGAGGTGGAGTCGACGCCGACCCAGGGCACCCGGTTCAACCTGTCGTTCCCCCAGGCCAGGCTCACCGGAGACTCGGACCTGGACGGCCAGCCGCCGGCGCCGGTGGTGCGTCCGTTGAAGGGGCTCAAGATCCTGGTGGTGGACGACGAGGAGGACATCCTGAGGCTGTGCGGCGAGCTGCTGCGCTCGTCGAACCAGGTCGATCTCCTGCCGGACTCGCGAGGCGTGCTGGAGATCCTCAAGAAGAAGAGCTACGACCTGATGCTGCTGGACGTCATGATGCCGGGGCTCAACGGCCTGGAGCTGCTGACCGCCATCCGGGAGCGGTACCCCCAGACGCTGACTCCGGCCGTGGTGATCACCGGTGGGCCGGCGGAAGAGGTCTACGCCAGGAGGAACGAACGCGGCATCCTGGACGGGCTGTTCAGGCCGTTCACGGTGGCCGAGCTGGAGGCGGCTCTCATGGAAGCCTGGGAGCCTTCATTCGAGCCTCGAGATTCGCTCTGCCCGGGCTCCCGGGACGTTCCAAACAAACCCTTGAAGTGACTGGGGTCCCGTGCTAGGATTCCGCCACTCGCCGCTCCGAGGATCAAGACAAGTCTCCGGCACTCCGGGGGTGACCATGGCTGACAGTCCAGCTCCGACTGCAGCGGCAGCGCCGGCCGTATCGAACGGCGACGACCGTCGTCTGCGGCTTCTCGCTTACCGCAAAGAGCTCCACCAGAAGGTTCTCGACTCCATCGGCATCGGGCGTACCATGGGGCGCGAGGAGCTCTCCACGGTGGTCCAGAAGGCGGTCGCCAAGATACTCGACACGATCGAGCTTCCCGACTTCCTCACGCTCACCAGGGAAGACCTGAGAAGGGAGATCCTGGAGAGCATCCTGGGATACGGTCCCCTGGAAGAGCTCCTCAAGGATCCGACGGTCAACGACATCATGGTCAACTCGTTCGACCGGATCTTCGTCGAACGGGTGGGCCATCTGGAGCTGACCGAGAAGAGCTTTCTGGACGCGGGGCATCTGCGGAACACCATCGATCGGATGCTGCGACAGATCGGCAAGTCCGTGAACGATCTCAACCCCTACGTCGACGGCCGGCTCGAAGACGGCTCCCGGATCCACGTGGTGATCCCTCCCTGTGCCCTGGAGGGGCCGCTGATGACGATCCGGAAGTTCCCGGCGAAACCGCTCACCGCGACCGACCTGGTGGAGCGGTTCGGCACCCTCACGATCGATCTTGCGGATTTCCTGCGGATCATCGTCCGGAACCGGAAGAACATCGTGATCTCCGGAGGGTCCGGTTCGGGGAAGACCACGCTCTTGAACGTGCTCTCGAACTTCATCCCGCCGAGCGAGCGGGTCGTCACCATCGAAGACTCGGCGGAGCTCAAGCTTCCGCAGCCCAACATCGGTCGGCTCGAGGCGCGCCAGCCCAACTACGAGGGAAAGGGCACCGTGACCATCCGGGACCTGGTCAGAAACGCGCTCCGGATGCGACCTGATCGGATCATCGTCGGGGAGGCCCGCGGCCCGGAGGCGATCGACATGCTCCAGGCGATGAACACGGGCCACGACGGGTCGTTGACGACGATCCACGCCAACTCGCCCCAGGATGTCCTGTGGCGGCTGGAGACCATGGTCACCATGGCGGGGTTCGACATCCCGCTGGCGGCGATCCGGCGCCAGATCTCCAGCGCCATCAACCTGGTCATCCACGTGTCGCGGCTGGCCGACGGGTCCCGCAGGGTGATGAAGGTGAGCGAGGTCCTGGGGATGAACCAGACCGAGATCATCCTCCAGGATCTTTTCGAGTACCGCAAGCACTACGTCGGGTCCGACGGGACCATCAAGGGTGAACTGGTGCCTCTGGGCACCTTTCCCACCTTCATGGAGAAGGTCATGCCGGAAGAGCGCTCTGTCCTGCAGCGCATCTTCTCCGCGCCAGCGAAAGGTGAGGTCGTATGATTCTTACGATGTGGGTGGTGGGCGTTCTTTCGGCGCTCGTCATCCTGTACTACGTCGTCAGGTTCTTCCGGACGCTCTCGCCACGGGAGTTCTGGACGCTCGTGGTGGAAACGCACCGGAGCCTCGCGCGTTCGCCCGCCGCGTCTGACCGCGGGACGCATGCTGCGGCGGCGACGGCCGAGGTGGCGATGAGAACGACGACGACGGCTCATCGTGTCCGGTGCCCTGAAGGCGGGCCGGAGCCTCGAACAGGGGTTCTCGCTGGTCGAGCGCGGGATGCCATCCCCGATCTCCGATGAGTTCCGGACCATCCGGACGGAGCAGGAGCTGGGGATTCCGTTCGAGGAGTCGCTCAAGAACTTCATGAAGCGGACCCCCTCGAAGGACTACAAGCTGTTCCTCACTGCAACGCTGTTCCAGCGCGAGACAGGCGGGAACCTCATCGCTCTGTACGATCAGATCGTCTTCGCCGTGTCGGAACGGCGACGCCTCAAGGGGCGGCTGAACAACCTGACGATCCAGGGGCGGTATTCGGGGTACATCATGATGTGCATCCCGATCGTCTTCTGCCTCTACATGGCGTTCATCAACCCTGATCGTTTCTTCGCCCTGATGTCGCAGCCCCACGGAATGCAGCTGTTCCTGATCTCATTCCTGTGGCTGACCATCGGCGTGGTCTGGCTGTGGAACATCGTCAACCGGATGCTCGGGTGATCTTGAGATGTGGGAACTGGGACTGGGAACGATTGCCGTAGTCATCCTGTTCGTCGTCGTGGCCGCCGTCCTGATCTACAACCTGGTCAGGTCGCCCGAAGACCATGTGCCGGGCCGCCTGCCCCCGTACGCCAGGCTGTTCATCAAGGTGAGCTACGTGATCCTGCCCGTTGTGAGACGGCTGATCGGCGCCCTGGGCGCCCACGGGAAGAGTCGATGGGGGGTCTACATCCGTGAAGTCCGCGAGAGCGCCGGGCTCTACGACATGGACGAAGAAGACCTCATGTCGCTCCAGGTCATCGTGAGCGTGGCGTTGTACGTGGTGTTCCTCCTGGTGCTGCACAACCCGCTCACGCCGGCACCGCTCTTGCTCATCGGCTGGTACTACCCGATCCTCATCATGCACCGGCTGGCCAGCGAGCGCAAAGAGGCGATGTACGGGGAGCTGCCGTACGTTCTCGACCTCCTCTCGCTGGGGATCGAAGCCGGGCTGGATTTCAAGACCTCCGTGGAGCGTCTCGTGAACTTCTCGGAGCCGTCCCCTCTGATGAGCGAGCTCCGGGCGTTGCTCAACGACCTCCAGCTGGGAACCCCCATGGAAGACGCCCTGATGAAGATGCGAAAGCGCATCGACGTGCTGGCGTTCTTCACCTTCGTCGAGGCACTGATCCAGGCCACCCAGATCGGGATCGACGTCTCGACGACACTCCGGGCCCAGGCCGAGCAGATGCGAGTGACCTTCTTCCAGGATCTGGAGAAACAGGCCAACGCCATCCCGATCGCGATCCTGCTGCCGTCGGTCCTGTTCATCTTCCCCCCGCTGCTGTTCGTGGTGCTGGGACCGATCTTCATGCAGATCGTGAACCACCCCGCGTTCCAGGCCGCGGCGAAGCCCTAGAGCCAGGTCCCACCAGGCCCCGCCAGCCTCAGTCCGCGGGGGGGCTCGTCCGGGTCTTCCGCTGTTCCCGCCCGGACCTCGGGACGATGACACCGACCCGGAGGTCGGCGCAGAGCTCGACACGCCCTCCGTCGCCTGACACGCGGAGCACCGGGCGACCCGACGATGCGACCGTGGCGTTGAGCTGGTCGACGACATGGGCCACGTTGCGGCCGAACCGCTTCTCCAGTCTGGCCACCGGCAGGCGCCGGGTCGCGGAGCTGGCCACGGCGTCGAGAAGGTCCAGGACCTGCGGACGGGCAGCCAGGTCGATCGGGGCCCGGTTTCGAAACAGCAGCCGCAGGTTGACCCGATCGACCGTCAGATCGACGGTGTGAGTCTCCACGAGCAGCGCCCGGTCCACCGACACCAGAGCGCTCCTGCCGGCGGCCCGCCACTCGCAAGAGGGGGAGCTGTCGAGGCCCAGCCGGGCGGTCACGTCGAACAGCCGGCGCGCCCTCGGATGGGATCGCTGGCTCATCTGCTCGACCCAGGCGTCTCGGTACCGGCCCTGTCGGTCGAGGTCCCCGAGGCTGGCGCACGCCTCCTGGGCGAGCTTGAGTGAGAGCACGCCCAGATCCGAGAGGCCTTCGGAGGTGAGCCGCAGCTCCTCGGCGTGGGAGAGCGCTTCCTGGGGGCGACCGACCGACAGGGAGAGCACGCCCTGGAGGAGGTGGAGATGGGCCCGCTCGACCGCGACGCCCTGCTGCTGGGCCAGCTCGAGCCCTCTGGACACCAGCCGCTGCGCCTTCACGCGGTCAGCCCTGGAGGCGCCCGGCTGGATGAGCAGATCGGCCAGGAGCCGGTAGCTGGCCACCAGGCCTCGCTGATCCCCGCTTCGCTGGCGGAGCCGCAACGCTTCGGTCGTGAGCCGGAACGCCTCGTCGACCCGACACTGATCGAGGCGCACCTCCGCCAGCAGGGTCAGAGCCATCGCCAGGCCGCGCGGATCCGACCGGGCCCTGGCCTCTGCGACCTCCTCGCTGGCCAGCTCGTCGGCCACGGCCAGCTCTCCGGCCACGAACGCCACCCGGATGAGAAGCGCCCTCATCCTCTCGGCGAACCGCTGGCGGCCCACCGCATCGAACGCCCGGGCCGCCTCTCCGGCCCGTGTCCGGGCGGTCTCGAGGTCGCCCTCCTCGAGCGCCTGGCTGGCCAGCCTGTAGAGGATGTCCGCCACATCCAGCGCGCTGCCCTCCCGGCGAGCTTCGACGAGCAGCCCTTCCATGAGGACCCGGGCGCCTGCCCTGTTGCCGGTCCGGTGAAGCAGCGTGGCCTGGGCCACCTGCACGCCCGCCATTCCGTGCTCGTCCTCGACCCGGACGAAGCAGTCCAGCGCCTCGTCGAGGGCGCTGGCGGCTCGCTTCAAAGACCCGCTCTCCAGCTCCAGGATGCCGATCTTCAGAAGCGTGGAGGCCACATGACGCTCGGCCCGGACGACCCTGAGGATCTCCAGGTTGGCCTCGAGAAGAGGACGGGCCCGGTTGTACCGCCCCATCTCCATGAACACCTCGGCGAGATTCACGCCGGTCTGGGCCGCGGCCAGCCGGTCTCCGTACAGCTGAAACGCCGTCTGGGCCCGGGCGAAGCAGGAGAGAGCCTCCTTGTAGCGACCCCGGTCCCGGTGATGAAGGCCGAGCCTGCAGAGGGTCCGGCCTTCGAGGCCGTGATGGCAGAGGGACCGCTGTATCGAGAGCGCCTGGCGATACAGCTTCTCCGCGTCCAGGCCGTCGCTTTCGGTCTAGAGAAGCCTGGCAAGCCCGACGAGAGCCTCCGACGCCAGCAGTCGGTCGCCCCGGAGCGCCAGCATCCTGAGAGCCTCGCGGAAAGCCCGACGGGCGTCGGTGCGCCGGCCGACCTCGGCCCACAGCTCGCCCACCCGCACCAGCGCCCGCACCCTGTGCTCGGCCGTCAAGGCGCGGCCGCCGACGGCCAGGACCTCCTCGAGGAGCGTCAGCGCCCGCCCTCTGTCTCCCCTTGTCAGCTCGAGCTCGGCCAGGCCCACGGCCGCGCAGGCCGCCGAGGTCGGGTCCTGGTCTTCCACCAGCCGCTCCAGGATCGCCCGGGCCAGAGCGTTCTCGCCATGGAACTGCATGATGAGCCGGGCGTGGTCGATGGCCAGGTGAACGTACTGGGAGGCCACGGCGGGAGGCATGACCGCAAGCCGGGAGAGATACTCCCGGGCGAGCCCTCTCTCGATCAGGGCGGTCCGGTTGCGTTCGAGGACGGCCGCTGCCTCCACGTGCGACCCGGACCTGAAGAACAGGTCCACGGCTTCGAGGAGCCATCGGGTCTCGTGCGGCTGGCCTCGATACCCTGCCTTGAACGCCGCGGCGAGCCGGTGGCGCAGCTCCCGGACCCTCGCCCTGTCCAGCCGGGCGAGGACGTGCTCTCCGAGCAGGTTCGGCGTGCCCAGCCCGTCCGGCGCCGCCTCCATCAGGTGTCGACGGACCAGTTCGGACCGTATCCGCGCGTCCAGGCCCAGCTTGCCCAGGACCGCCTTCGGGAGCTTTCCGCCCGCCAGCGTCGCCAGGGCCATCACCTCCAGCTGAGCCATGGAGAGGCCGGCGACGAGCGGCACGAGCAGAAGCGACTCCAGGTCGGGCTCGTACTCGGCCCGGTCTCTCAGCATCACCCCCCCCGAGAGGACGTCGGGGTGTCTGGCACCGAGCTTGATGGCGAGCGGATGGCCGTGGACGAGCTGATGCACGTGGACGAAGCCCCTGGGGGCGCGGGCCCTGGCCGTTCGACCGGTGCAGCGGGCCACGAGCGCCGCCGACGCCGACGCGGAGAGCCCCTCCAGCACCATGGTGGGCACCGCGGGGAACGGCACGCTGGTCCGGGAGGCCACGATCACCTTGCAGGTCTCGATCGAGGATCGGAGCTCCCTGAGGACCGACGCGGCCACGGCGCGGGGCAGCTGGTGGAAATCGTCGGCCAGGAGCAAGGTCTGCCGCTCCTCCAGCGCCGTGAGCGCCTGGTGCGACAGGAGCTGTCCCGGGGTTCCGGGTGGGATCGGCTTTCCGAGGTTCACCAGCAGGTGGGCCCAGAACTCCTCCTCGGTGGGTGACGAGGGGGTCGAGAGGTAGACAGCCGGGTGTCGACGCCGCAACGCTGACGCCGTCGCGGCCAGGACGGCGGTCTTGCCGATGCCGGCTGCGCCCTCGACGGCGACGACGGCGTGACACGAGAGCAGGGAGAGCAGCCGGGCCACGTCGGCGTCGCGCCCGACGAACGAGAACGGAAGCGCCGGCAGGGGGAGAGGAGTGAGACCGGCGCGCCGCGGATGGGAGTGGAGCGGCGACCGAACGGTGGGAGGGTCAGTGGTTGGACGCCTGGACAACAGGACCTCGACGACAACGACAGGCCAGACCGTCTCGAGTTCGTGCAGCTACGATACGCCAGAGGCCCGCCAGGGTCAAGGCGCACCAAGACCCGGGTCGCTCAACCCCGACGCCTCCGACGCCGATCCAAGAAGGTGGGAGAGAGTCGCTCCAGGGAGCAGGTCATGTCTTCTCGCCGGCGCTGGTGGTGGGCCACGATCGTCCTCGTCTTTCTCGTGCCCTGCGTGCCTGCGCTCTCGAAGCCTCTGTTCGCGCCGTCGCGCCACACCATGGTGACGGGCGACCCGGAGGAGCCCGACTACCTGTCGTTCGCGGAGGAGTTCCCCTGCTCCTACGCGCCGAACCTCATCGACCTCCCGTCCACCGATCTGGTGGAGGACCACCACCCGACGCTGGAGATGACGTACGTGCATCGCGGCCTGGGAAAGGCGGCGTTCACCAACGTCGTGCAGGCGAGGCAGCAGGGGGTCCGTCTCTCGGCCCACTTCAGGCTCAGCCGGGACTTCCAGCTGACCCTGGAGGCGCCGTTCTACAAGGAGAGGCTGACCCTCGCCGGAGCGTGGACTCCGGACATTCCCGGGACCGTGTCGGCGGGGACGGCGGAGATCAAGTACCTCATCCCCTGGGAGATAGCCGGTCTCCGGACCGCACTGGGTGCCCGGGCCTCCACGTTGAAAGAGCGCTCCCATCCGCTCTTCACCCCGGACGACTTCGCTCGCCTGTACGGCCTCTTCATCGTGACGACCCTGACGCCCACGCCGGCGACCCGCCTCTCCAGCACAGCCCTGTACGCCAACATGGGGCAGCCGGAGCCGCTGACGCACAACTCGCTCTGGCTCTTCGGCGTGGCCGCGGAGCAGCAGCTGTTCAGGCTGAAGGCGAACTACGTGCGCTGGATCGGCGAGGTGGTGATGCACCGCTACGCGCACCAGGACTACAACTACTACGGGACCCTGCCCAGGAAGACAGACCTCTTCTACAACAGCGGCCTCAGGATCCGGACCGGCATCATCCAGATCGATCTGGGCCTGCGTCACCTGGGCCATGGCGGCTACAACGAGCAGTACGCGACTCTCGTGAAGAGGTTCTAGTACAGCTCTCCGGAAGTTCTCCGGCGGTTGACGCCCAGGGACCAGGGAGCGAAGCGACCGGTTCCGGATTCCCGGGGAGGGTGGCGGGGATCCGGATTGAGGTCGCGCTCGGGGGCGCGACTCGGACCCGGCGAGGCGCCGGGTCTGGGCCACCTTGTGTGGTGAAGTACCCTCTGATAAGGTGACCCTCGTCAACGCGGCCGAGCCTTCCAGGGTCTCGAGCCAAGCCCCAGGAGGATGCCATGAGCGACACGCCGGTCAATGCAGGCGTCGATACCCGCTGCACCAAGATCGTGTGTACCCTCGGCCCCGCCACGGACGAGCCGGGAGTGCTGGAGCAGATCGCGCGGGAGGGCATGGACGTGGCCCGGTTCAACTTCTCTCACCAGGACCACGAGCAGCACCTCGGACGCTTGAATCAGCTGCGCGCCGTCAGCGCCCGGCTGGGACGACCGATAGCGACCGGTTCACCCTGACGGCGAACCCGGTGGAAGGCGACGCCACCATCGTGAGCACCACCTGGCCCTCGCTGCCCCGAGAGGTGAAGCCGCAGGAGACCATCCTGCTCCATGACGGCCTGCTCAGGCTGAGGGTCGTCGACGTTTCCGGCCTGGACGTGCACTGCGAGGTGCTGGTGGGCGGCCCCCTCTCGAACAACCAGGGGATCAACCTCCCCGAGTCGTCGATCACCACCTCTCCCATCACGGAGAAGGACCGGAGGGATCTGGAGTTCATCCTGGCCCAAGGTTTCGATTTCGTGGCGCTCTCGTTCGTGAGGTGTGCGGGCGACATCGTCGAGCTGAAGAAGCTCATGTCCAAGCTCTCGAGTCCACCGCTGGTGGTGGCGAAGATCGAGCGGCCCGAAGCGGTGGTCCAGTTCTCCGAGATCGTCAAGGAGATCGATGTGGCCATGGTGGCTCGCGGCGACCTCGGGGTCGAGCTGGCGCCCGAGAAGGTGCCCTTGATCCAGAAGCGGATCATCCGGGAGTGCCTCCAGGCGGGCAAGCCGGTCATCACCGCCACGGAGATGCTCGAGTCCATGACGGAGAACTCACGCCCGACCCGGGCAGAGGCGTCGGACGTGGCCAACGCCGTCGAGGACGGGACCGACGCGGTGATGCTCTCGGGCGAGACGGCGAAGGGGAGGCACCCGGTGGAAGCGGTGGCCATGATGGCCAGGCTCTGTCGCGAGGTGGATCCGCAGATCACCCGGTCGTCCCGGGCGCGCTTCGAGCGGCTCACCGGCCCGGGTGTGTCCGAGGCGATCGCCCACGCCGCGGCCGAGTCCGCCTCGGACCTGGGGGCCAAACTGATCGTCTCGTACACGGCGTCGGGCCACACCGCGGCGCTGGTTGCCAAGTACCGGCCGTGGACCCGGCTGGTGGCGCTCTGTCCCCGGGCCTCGGTCTCCCGACGGCTGTGCTTGACCTGGGGCGTGCACGCGTTCGAGGTGCCCCACCTCACCTCTCTGGACGACCTGCCGCCGCAGATCGACCAGCTCTGCGCCAAGCACGGCCTGGCCCGGCAGGGCGATCTGGTGGCGATCACGGCCGGAGCGCCGCTGGGCGGGGGAGGGATCACGAACTTCCTGAGGATCTACGAGGTGGGCAGTCTCGTCTAGGCGCCGGGCCTGGGCCCTGGCGGAACGCTGTCGCCGCCCCCGGGACCGGTCGACTGGTCCTTCGGGGCGACGTGGGTTCCGTCGAGGAGGGCCCGGGGGGTCATCGGCGTGAACAGGAGCCGGGAGACCCTCAGCCCCTTCACCTCCACCACCCGGACCTGGTAGTTCTCCACGGCCAGGGAGTCTCCGGCCGAGGCCATACGGCCCAGCCGGGACAGGATGTGGCCCGAGATGGTCGTGTTCGCCCGGTCCGCGATGCTGAGCAGCAGGTGCCTGTTCAGGTCCTCGATGAGCACCGTGCCCTCGATCAAGAAGCCGCCGTCCTTGGTCGGACGGATCTCCGGGTGCTCCTGGTCGAACTCGTCCTGGATCTCTCCTACCAGCTCTTCCAGGATGTCTTCCATGGTGCAGATTCCCGACACCACGCCGTACTCGTCCACGGCGATCGCCATCAGGACCTTCTTCCGGCGCATCTCCGTCAGGAGCGCCGGGATCCCGATCATCTCCGGGACGAACAGGATGTCCCGCTTGATCGACAGCAGATCCTGGGCGGTCTTGATCTCGTGGGTCGGCCAGAGCAGGTCTTTCAGATGGACGAGACCGAGAACGTGGTCCACGTCGTCGGCACAGATCGGGTAGCGGGTGTAGCCGTTCTTCCGCGCCCGCTCGAGGCTCTTCTCCAGACTCTCCTGCAGTGACAGGTAGACGATCTCGCCGCGGGGTCGCATGACCTGGCGCACCGTGCGGTCGGAGAAGTCGAAGGCGTTCTCCAGAAGCTCCCGCTCGGCCAGGGTCAGGGTGCCGGACCGGTGCGACTCGTGGAGCAGGAGGCGGAGCTCCTCGGGGGAGTGAGCGTTGGCCTTGTCGGCCGGGGGGGGGACCCCGAGGAACTTGATCGTCGTGTTGCCGGACCAGTTGATGAAGCGGATGAAGGGCCTGCTGAGCCTGTAGAACTGCTGCATGGGCCAGGAGATCGAGAGAGAGACCTCCTCGGCATACTGGATGGCCAGGGCCTTGGGCGCCTGCTCGCCCAACACGATGTGGAGGTACGTGATCACCGAGAAGGCCAGCACCACCTCGACGGTCCGGACCCACGCCAGACTGTCGAGGTGGACCCACTTCAGCGGGATGGCGACCAGCGATGCGAAGGCCGGCTCGCCGATCCAGCCCAGGCCCAGCGACGCGACCGTGATCCCGAGCTGGCAGGCCGACAGGTACTCGTTGATCTGCTTGACCTGGTCACGCGTCCTCGCGGCCTGACGGCTTCCGCCCTGGACCAGCTCGTCGAGACGGGTGATCCTGACGCGCACCAGGGCGAACTCGGCCGCGACGAAGAAGGCGTTCCCCAGGATGAGGACGACCGCCACGCCGAGGGAGAAGAGGCACTGTTCGGTGGTCATGGGCCCAATGGTAGCGTCCATGCCACGACCGGTGCAAGGAGCGGTCCCGGCCAGGATCCCCCGCCTGGTTCGCGGAGTCGGGCCTGTGATCAGGCCTCGGCCTGGCTGCAGAGTCACCGAGGGAGTGGAGGGGGGCATTTGAAGTCGCGCTCGGGAGGTCCGTTGACGGGGCCTCCGGTGGCGGCGCAAGATGGGAGCGGCATGGCGGTCTACAAGATCATCGAGAAGCTGGGCGAGGGAGGGATGGGCGTCGTGTACAAGGCGCTCCAGAGCCCGCTCGATCGGGAGGTCGCTCTCAAGGTGCTCCAGGAGAGCGCCCGGGGACAGGTGGCGGCGGTCGCCCGGTTCATGCGGGAGGTCCAGGCTTCCACCCGGGTGAACCACCCCAACATCATCAAGATCCTCGACTACGGCGAGCTCGAGGGGCAGCTGTTCTACGCCATGGAGTACCTGCCCCACGGCACTCTGAAAGACGCCCTGGACAAGGGGCCGCTGCCGATCAGGCGGTCGGTGTCGATCGCCCGGCAGCTCCTGGAGGCGCTCTCGTGCATCCACCAGGCCGGCCTGATCCACAGGGATCTCAAGCCGGCCAACATCATGATGGACCCCGAAGGCCATCTCACCCTGATGGACTTCGGCCTGGTGAAGGACACGGAGCGGACCGCGCTCACCGTCAAGGGAAACGTCGTCGGAACGCCGACCTACCTGCCCCCGGAGGCGATCCTGGGCAAGCCGCTGGACGGCCGCGGAGATCTGTTCTCGTCCGGCGTGGTGCTGTTCGAGCTGTTGACCGGAAAGAAGCCGTTCCGGGGCGAGACGCTCCAGGTCCTCCTGAAGTCCATCGTCCAGGACCGGGCCCCTTCGGTGAAATCGATGAGACCCGACTGCCCCGCCTGGCTCGCCGCTGTGGTGGAGAAGCTCCTGGAGAAGTCGCCGGCCCATCGCTACCCGTCGGCCCGCGCCTGTCTGGCAGCGATCCGACAGGCGCTCGGGGAGATCGACGGCCCCGACAGCCAGGACCTGTCGGTGGACTCCATCATGGCGCTGACCGACGCGGACCTGGAGCTGCCGTCGGAGATCCCGCAGGGCGTCGTCGAGGGCGGGCTCCACGCCCTGAGGGCCGCGGACGGTCAGCCGGGCCCGACCGGGGGGCGCCCGACCGGCCGGATGAGAGCGCTCCAGGATCCGGGTTCCGGCGCGGGGACGGGGCCGGCGTCGCTCCGGAGGCAGACCCGCCCGATCCGGCGGCTCACGGCCACGACCCAGGCGCTGCAGCCCCGGACCGCCTCGGGCCCACTCCTGCCCAAGCTGGCGGGGCTGGCGGCGGTCGTCGTGGTCGCCGGTGCGGCGCTGGTGTGGTGGCGCCCCCGGGAGCCGGTCGCTCACGCCTCTTCGACCGGCGCCTCGCCGACAGAGACCTCGTCTGGCTCACCGTCGCCGTTGGCGGCCACCGCCGGCGCCCTGGCCCGGGAGCTCTCGCGGGCCTTGCGGGACCTGGACCCCGAACGGCAGCTGTCTCTGATCTACCGGGACCACCTGAAGATCAAGAAGATCCGGTGGTTCACTCCGGTGCCGGTACCGGAGATCGTGACGACGAGACGGGTCTGGAGCGAACGGCTCGGTCGGACCTGCGATCGGCTTGGCCTCACGACGAAGCTGGCGTCGTTCGGCCGGGTCCGGGATTCGTTCTTCGGGCCCGGAGGAGGCGAGCCTGCCCAGCGACTCGACCTGTATCGCCGCCTCCACGGGTTGCTGAGCCTCAGGTACTACTGCGACCGGTTCAAGATCGTCTTGCCGGTGGACCCGCTGGACGGGCTCTCGACCCGGTACGGCCAGATGACCGGGCCGAGCCTCCCGCGGGACGGGCCGGCGGTCTGCCTCAACTTCGTTCTCACGCCGGAGCACGAGCGGTCGAGGGAGCTGCCGCAGCACGCCCCGCGGCCGAACTGGAAGGTCATCTCCGTGCCGGTCTCGGAGCGGTTCTTCATCAAGGGCGACATGCGAGCCACGGACCTGCCGGGCGCCCTGGAGGTGGCCGGCAAAGAGCACCTGGAGTACAGGCGCAAGGAGCCGCTTCCTCTGCCGCCGCTCGATCGGATCGGATCGCTGGAGCTCATGGGGTTGTCCTCGGATCTCCACAAGAACAACCTGTTCACCGTGAGCCTGTCCACCGACGGGCAGACGTTCATCGACATGGCCATCGTCCGGAGCGACGAGTACGGGGGTCGGCCGCGCCCCTGGTGGCACACGCTCGAGCGGGATCTCCTGACGGGCCAGCAGGTCTACCTGAAGGTGAGGCTCACGGTGCTGCCGGACATGATCGCCGATCGGGAGTACGCCCAGCTGCCGCGGCTGGTCGTGGCCTACCAGGAGCGACCGCGCTGAGCTGCCTGCCGTACCGGTACGCCTCCTGTCAGGTCGTCCGGCCGCTGGCAGCGCGATCCCGGGCCGTCGACCGCCCGGTTGGTTCCTAGATCAGCGGCCCCGGGTGCGCCTCCACCACCTTCTCGCATTTACGTCGAAAATCCCACCACGTGTCAAACAGACCAAACGTGGCGAGAATGGTGTGCACCCGGAGCATCAACACGGCCAGGATGACGCCGTAAAACACCACCGGGTGGGCGAAGGCGATCGCCAGGAAGAAGACGCCCGCGGCGACACAGAGGCCGATCAGCAGCAGGTCCCTGGCGGAGGGGCGTTCGCGATTCGCCACCAGCCGGACCACGATCACGCCGACGGGCCCCAGAGTCAGCCCGAGCACCACCAGCAGGATCCCCACCGCGGCGAATGTCTGGACCTGCCAGGAGAGGTTGAAGAAGCCGATGTTGACCAGCACTCGCTCGAAAGACCCGGCCGCCGCCTCGGCGGTCTGACGGTACCAGAGGGGGAAACGACGGTACATGCTCAGGCGGGCGGCCGCGCCAGAGGCAGCGCCGCGAGCATCTCCAGGGCGACCTCGGGGTCGGCGCCGGACGTCTTCATCTTGAAGTCGAGACGCAGCAGCTCCTTGAAGATCGTCCGGACCAGCGGCCCCGATGCGCCGAGGAGCTGGGCGGCCAGCCCCGTGGCAGCCATGGGCTTCAGGCCTCCCAGCTCCTCCTCGAACGGGCTCCCTTCCACGGCCCGCTTCAGGGCGCCGGCGATCTCCCGCTCCAGGTTCTTCTTCTCCCAGAAGTTCCGCATGGTCCGGTGGCGCCTCGCCAGGTCGATGACCTCCATGAAGCGGTCCGGTCGGGCCTCCCGGAGCGCCGTCGCGTGCAGCAGGCGTCGATACTGGATCATGAGCAGCGGCAGCACCTTCTGGGGCGGCTCCCCCTGCTCCCAGAGACCGTTGAGACCGCGGAGGGCCTCCCTGGACCGTCCCTGGGCCAGCGCGTCGAGCACACCGAACAGCTCTTCGGAGGCGGGGGCCGACCCGATCTGCTCGAAGTGCTCCGTGGAGAGCGGCTGCTTCCCGGCGAGGAGTCGGGCCTTGTCGATCTCCTGGCGGATCAGCGCCAGGTCGTTTCCGTATCTCCGATGGAGGTACGGCGCCAGCTGCGGATCGCACTTCACCCCGAGCTTCTTCAACCGGCCGCGGACCCAGAGCTCCACCTCGAACGACTGGTTCATCGGCCAGAACACGAAGAGGGTGAGCCTCGTCGGATCGACCCCGGCGGGCAGGTTGCGCTCGCTGGACTGGACCACCACGGTGAGACTCGGATGGAGGTCGTCCGAGGCGATCTCGCCGAGAAAGGTCCGCCGCGCCGCCACCGGCGCCTTCTCGAACCGCGTGAGCACCACCAGCTTGGCCGTGGCGAACAACCCCCCGACGAGATAGGACCCGGAGATCTCGGAGAGCGAGACGCCCTCGCAATCCAGCCTGTAGCGTTCCAGCCCGTCCCCTGCTCGCCGGGCCAGGGTGCCGACGATCTCGTCGGTCGCCTCCTCCTTCAGCTCCATCTCCTCGCCCAGAAGAACGAACGCCCGGGGAAGCGGGTCCCGGGCCAGAACCGACGGAAGATCCTTGTAGCCGAAGGTGCGAGGCCTCGCCGCGCCGGCCATGTCATCGGTCCCTCAGGGTGGCGCCGAACTCCTTCTGGAGGCGATC
>JACQZM010000228.1 GCA_016213885.1 Candidatus Rifleibacteriota bacterium
CCCTTCTTCTCCCTGTCCGAGAGGTCCTCGAGGATGCCCACCAGGTCCCGGTGAAACGTGTTCTTCTCCAGCCGGGCCTCCACCTCGCTCATGTGCTCGGCAACGCCGCCCTGGATCGTGCCGCCCGAGGCCAGGTGCCCCTGCATGTACTCGTCCATCGAGATGTACTCGGGGATGTACGACATCGTGTCCTCGAGCACCTGGGCGGAGACCTTCAGCCGCTCCGCCAGCTCCTGGACCGTGGGCTTCCGGTGCAGCCTGTTCTGGAGGATCTGCGACTCCTTGGTGATCGCCTTGAACAGAACCACCTTGCGGATCGGCACCGAGATCGAGCCGCGGCCGTGCTGGATCAGGTAGATCGCTATCCTCTGCTTGATCCACCAGATGGCGTAGCTGTGGAACCGGAGGTTGAAGTCCGGGTTGAACTTCCTGGCGGCCCTCATCAGGCCGATGTTCCCTTCGTTGATGAGGTCCAGCAGGGCGATGCCCGATCGCTGGTAGCTCCGGGCGATCTTGACCGGCAGATGCAGATAGGCGAGGGTCAGGCGCTCCAGCGCCTGGGCGCTGCCCTTCTGGATCTCCCGAGCCAGGGCGGTCTCCTCTTCTTTTTCCAGACCACGACACTGGCCCACCGATCGGATGTAGCTGGCGAGGTGGTTCTCCGACTCCCGTGATGTGGAGGCAACGGCGGCTCTGGCCATCTCTTGTTCTTCTCCTTGTGCTGCGTCTGGTGCTGCGTCTGGTGCTGCGAAGATGTCCGGCGAGAAGAAGCCCGACATCGGTCGAGGGGCGGGGCTGGTGATGTCGATCCCGTGGCGAAGGGTCGGGTAAACCAGGAGATCGCTCCCGAGCCTTGTTTCCATCCCCTCGATGACCTCGTGCATTCCTCGCTCCTGGCCACCGAGCCAAGCAACTCGTGGGCCAATCCGATCGGGATGGGGCGAGAGAGCTCGTGGACCGGGGCGGAGCGGTACGGTTGTTCAGAAGAGCCGCGCCCAGCCGCGATCCTGGAGGAAGGGCGGTCGTGGTTGCAGATCCGGACGGCCCGGACCGGCCGGGGGAGAACGCAACGCCGGGAGCGCAAGGCGTTGCATTCTGCGACGGCGATCCGGTCCGACCACCCGGAACTTCGATCCCTGGCCGATCTGCCGGGTGGGCCGGCGCTGCTGCATCGTGCAACGTCCGGCATCAGGGTGGAATTGAACCTCCGACATCCCCATGTTAAGATGTGGAATTGCCGATGAAAAGCAAGCAAACGAAGGATTCTCCAGAGCTGCGTCTGGGCCGGGCCGCGTACGAACGACTCCGGGCTCGAGCCTCCAGGTCCAAGCCGCCCCGGAGCCGGAAGGAACCGCAGGCGGGGCGTCGCGTGGTCGTCGTCACCGGCGTGGGCACCTACTGGGGCTCCCGGGTGGTCCACCAGCTCGAAAGAGAAGCCGACCGCCTGGAGCTCCTGGGGATGGATGAACGGGGCCCGGCCGGCGTCCTCTCCCAGATCGAGTTCGTTCCGCTGTGTCTGCGAGATCCGAGTCTGGTCGATCTCTTCAGGGAACGCCACGTCGACACCGTGGTCCATCTGGACTGGTGCAGCCGGGCCCAGAACCGCGAGAAGATGTTCGAGCGGAACGTCCTGGGCACCCGCCAGCTCCTGTCCACCTGCGAGGCCGCCGGGGTGAGAAGGCTCATCGTCCGGTCATCCTGTGCGGTCTACGGGGCCCACCCCGACAACCCCTGCTTCATGTCGGAGTCGACGCCGGCCCGGGCCCGATCTTCCCAGGCCGACCTCAGGAACCGGATCGAGAACGAAGCGGTCTACCGGGAGTTCCTGAGCTCCCAGTCACGACGCCCGATGCTCACGATCCTGCGGTTCGCCCATGTCGTCGGGCGCACCGCCCCGATGAGCATGAACCGCTACCTGGCGCGACCGAAGCTGGCGGCCGTTCTGGGGTTCGATCCGCTGCTGCAGTTCATCCATGAAGATGACGTCACGGCCGCCATCGTGGCGGCGACGCACCGTGACGTGGCCGGGCCGATCAACGTGGCGGCTCAGGGAGTGCTGCCGCTCTCGCAGGTCGCGGCGCTCCTTGCGAAACCGCTGGAATACCACGTGCTCCCCCTCTTCCCCGGAGTGCTCAAGCTGGTCAAGAACCTCCCCCTGTTCGAGCGGCCGGACCTGCCGGAGTCGCAGCTCAAGTTCCTCTGCAACGGCGACACGACGAAGATGCGGAACGCCCTCGGATTCACCCCGCGGCTGACGGCCAGGGAGGCTGTTCTGACGCTGGCCGATCGAGACTCGTCGGACGAGCGAGATTTCCACGGGGAGCCCAACGTCTTCGGGCAGTACATCAGCCAGTGCCTGGCCGAGGTCCTCGAAGAGGAGGAGGTTCCGACCGCAAAGGAAGCTCACGATGGCGAAGCGAACCGGTCCGACTGAAGGCCGGGACGGTACTTCCCGACCCTGCGAGGCCACCACGGGGAAGGGGACCCGGTGTCGTAGACCTTCGATGGCCGCCACCCGCTTCTGCGCCACCCATCTCGTCGGGAGCCGACCCGGCCGCTCCGGGGGAGTCGAGGCTCGGGCCACGGCGGAAGAGGCCGAGATCCTCAGGGAGGTCGTCCTGAAGGTCCGGTCGCTTCTCGAGGGGCTCGGGCTCGAATCGCTGGCGGGCCCGATCTCGCCCGAGACCGCGACCGCCCTGAGCAGGTGGTTCGACCTGGCCGTGCCGGCGGTCAGGGCCAGGGCGCTGCTGTCCATGAAGAGCCTGCTCGAGTCCGACTACCTCGACCCGGACACCTGGCGGGGCCTCCTGGTCCTCGCCCAGGCGGCGATCGAGGGCAGGCGCGAGAACCTCCAGCGTCGCGCCCGGGGCGACTACGTGACCGACGACTTCGGCCTCGACGAGGAGTTCTGCCTGGGGCTCCGCCCGCTCACCCAGTTCTTCTACAAGTGGTGGTGGCGCGTCACCACGACCGGGATCGAGAACGTCCCGGCGGACGGGCCCGCCCTGCTGGTGGCGAACCACTCCGGCGTCCTCCCGATGGATGGCTGGATGATCAGCGAGGCGGTCTGGGCTCACCACCGATCGCCGAGGTTCGTCCGCTGGCTCGCCCTCAAGTACCTGACCCCCTCGGAGGTGCCGACCGAGCACTACGGGCACTCCGACAGCATCCCGCCGCCTCCACCGCGGCAGGTCGAGTTCCGCGACGCCTCCGCCCAGGAGCTCGCGGTCTCCCGCACCCAGTCAGATCGATCGCCAGCTCGCCGATCGCCAGTGCGCGTTCCTCGGGTGAGCGAGCTTCGATGGGCCCGCATCGAGCCCGGAGGATCGGCTGGATCGGCTACGTGAACACCCTGCCGCTGACCAGGGCGTTGCCCGGCGACGACGGGGCGGTCATCGTGGACGGCGTGCCCACGGCGCTCAACGCGATGCTGGCCGCGGGCGAGATCGACGTGGCGCCGATCTCGTCCATCGAGTACGGACGCCACGCCGACGACTACGTGGTGCTGGCCGGGATATCGATCTCGACTCACGGACCGGTCCGGAGCGTCCTGGTGGCGAGTGACCGTCCGCTGCTCGGTTTGCCCGGGGGCGAACCGGTGAGCGCCTCCGTGTTTCTCACTCCGGCCTCCGCAACCTCCGCGGTGCTCCTCAAGGCGCTGGCCGCGACGGCCTGGATCGATCGGTGCCGCCTGGCCTTCGTCGACGAGCCGGACCGTGCCGACGGGCGCCTGATGATCGGTGACGAGGCGCTGCGAGAGCACATCGTTCCCCGGTTCTCCCATCACATCGACCTGGGAGAGGCGTGGCGCGACCACACCGGGTTGCCGCTGGTGTTCGCCCTGATGTGCGCCCGTCGCGAGGTCCTGTCAGATTCGCGGCGGGAGCGGCTCGTGACTGTTCACCGGTCGCTGGCCCGGGCGGCGAGGGAGCCGGATCGGGGCTGGGCCAGCCGGGAGGCCTCGCGGCGGCTGGCGCTGCCGGAAGAGGAGCTCACCCGCTACATGGCAGGTCTGTCGTACGAGCTGACGCCGCTCCACCGGCGAGGCCTGATGAGGTTTCTCGAGATGGCCTGGCTGGTGGGCGAGGCGCCGTCGGTGAACCGGATCCGAACGGTCGAGACGGAGCCCGACACCACGAACGGTACCCGAGAGGGCTCGCCAGGGGCATCGTGAGCCGCACCGGTCAGACATACGGCGACTACGAGATTCTCGAGATGCTCGGCGAAGGCGGCATGGGAGAGGTCTATCGCGCCCGCCAGGCGAACCTCGATCGCATCGTGGCGGTGAAGTTCATCTCGGCGGAGCACTACACCGACGAGATCAACCGCCGTCGGTTCCTCAGGGAGATCAGGGCCTCGTCCACCCTGGTCCACCCGAACATCATCAAGACCTACGACTTCGGCGAGCGCCAGGGCGACATCTACCTGGTCATGGAGTATCTCGAGGGCACTCC
>JACQZM010000229.1 GCA_016213885.1 Candidatus Rifleibacteriota bacterium
AGATCGTCAAGCAGCTGAGGAGCCAGCTGAACCGGGCGAGCGACCCGAACCGCGTCGACGGTGGGCTCTACGCCGCCTCCACCGACGCCGTGAAGAAGCTGTTCGACCTGTCCCGGGCCCGGCTCACGGCGGCCAACACGGACGTGCTGGAGACGCTGGAGCAGTTCAAGCGGCAGCGGGACCCGTTGCCTCCACTGGTGGTGAAGCCACGGCAGCTGCCCAGGGCGACGACCGGGTTGCCGTATGCTACCCGGCTGTTCGTGCTTGGCGGCCAGTCCCCGTTCTCGTTCGCCGTCACCCGCGGGTATCTCCCGGCCGGGCTGACCCTGGATGGCACCACCGGGCGGTTCTCCGGCACGCCCCAGGTCGAGGGTGTCTTCTCGTTCGACCTGACGGTCCGCGATGCCTCGGGAGCCACCGACACCAGGCCGGTCCAGCTGTTCGTGGACAGGCTCACGTTCCGTTCCCCGGCGGTCTACCCCGACGCCGTCAGGAGTCGGGCATACCCGGCGGTCCGGACCGAGGTGGTCGGCGGCACGCCGCCGCACACGTTCCATTTGACCGAGGGCTCCTTGCCGGCCGGCCTCGCTCTGGCCAACACTGGCGAGATCTCCGGCACCTCCGTGACCGCTCAGCCCGGCCCCGTGGGATTCACGATCGGGGTCCGGGATGCGACCGGCGCGACTTCATACATGCTCTGCTCCGTCCTGGTGAGAAGCTCCGCCAGCCCGTCGGTAGCGCCACAGCGCAGCAACCCCGCGGCGGACGAGCCGCCCGGCTCGGCCGCGGAGCGCGCGACGCGGACGAGCCGACCCGACGCTGCCCCGGAGTTCCACACCTCGGCCCCGGGCGGTGAGGTGCTCGATCTGGGCTTCCAGGCCTTCACCCTCTTCCCGACGGACATCCTCTTCTCCGGCGACGAGACCGAGGTGGTGGTGGCATGCTCGGGGGCGCAGTGGCTGGCCGTGGGCACCGTCGCCGGCGGGCCGCCGGAGTTCAGGAAGAAGGTGACCCTGTCGACGCCGTGGGTGCGGATGATCGCCGCCAGCGGGGCCGGAAGGCGCTCCAGCTAGCCCTGGCCCCCGCCGGGGATGTGCTGGTCCTGACCTCGAAGGGTCTGCGCCGGTGTCCGGCAGTGGGTCCGCCGATCAGCGCTCCGCTCGACCTGGGGACTACGAACGCCGTGGTCTTCCCGATGGGCGGGCGCCGCTACCTGCCGGTCGGAGGCGCCATGGCCGCTGCCGGCAACCTGGTGCTCGTGTCGCCGGGGATGAACGCGCCGTTCATCGCCCGGATCCGGGCTGATACCGGCGAGGTCACGAGGATCCCGACACCCCGCGGCACCACGTCGATCGCCATCACGCCGGACGGCGCCACGGCGATCGCTACCCACCTCACCGACGGTGTGGCGACGATCGTCGACCTGGCGACCGGTGCCACGACCACGCTCGACGTGGGCTTCTACCCGCTGAAGGCGCTGGCCCCGCAGCAGGGCCTTGCGATCATCGCCAACTTCCTCTCCGACGACCTCACCCTGTTCGACCCCGCGCGTCCCGGTGACGCGATCCAGGTGCCGGTCGGAGTCGAGCCGGTAGACCTCGCGACGGGGGCCGGCGGGGGCCGGTCGTTCGTTGCCACCGCGGACTCCGGTTCCGACACCATCACCTTCGTGGACCTGGGGACTGGCCAGGTCGCGGCGCGGTACCAGAGCGCCTTCAACGTTCCGTGCCGGCTCGCCGTGGGCCGCAACGGCCGGCGCCTCGCCGCCGCGCTCTTCGCCTCCTCGCGGGTCCCGTTGCTCGACTTCCAGCTGTTCACCGGGCCTCAGAACCGCGTCACCCTCGAGCCGGCGGATCTCTCGGCTGGCGCTCTGGGCCAGCCCTACCAGCCGCCCGGTGGCGGCGGCAGGATCCGCAGCCAGGGCGGCACAGGTCCGTTCGGCTTCGCCGTGATCAACGGTCGAGAACCGGCGCCGGGGCTCACGATCGGCACTGACGGGACGATCCAGGGCACCCCGACCCAGGTGGGTGTGTTCCGCTTCACGGCCATGGCTACGGACCAGGCGACCGGCGAGGACGCGATCGGCCGCTACTCGCTCCAGGTGCTGCCACCGTCCGGGACCGTCCTGGGCTGGATCACCAACGATTCGCTCCCGCCCGGGGAGGTCGGCACGGACTATCCGGAGACGACCATCGGGGCCGCGGGGCTCTCGTCCCCGGTCACGTGGCGGCTGGAACAGGCACCGGCCTGGCTCTCCATCGACACTTCTGGCACGGTTCGAGGCCACCCGACTGCGGCGGGCGACTTCCCGGTCACCGTGACGGCGCGCGATCCGGCCGGAGGTCTGGCGACCCGGTCGTACGTCGTCCCGGTCCGGACCGTGGCCAGGGCCCGGGGTAGTGCCAACCCGAACGTCTCCATCCCGGACGGGTCCGGCGAAATCGTGAGTACGATCAACCTCTCCGAGGTCGGCCAGGCGGTCCTCGCCGACGTCACAGTCAACGTGACGCACCCGTACGCCGGCGACCTGACGCTGGTCTTGATTCCACCAACGGGTGACCAGGTGCTTCTCAGGGCGGCCGACGGCGCACCGGGAACCGACCTGAACGCGACGTTCCACGGCGTGCCGTTGCCCCAGGCCGCGAACCTGGCGGGGCCCTGGCGGCTCCAGATGAAAGACGTGGTGCTCGGGGACCGCGGGACCCTCGGGAGCTGGTCGATCGAGGTGGAGAGCGCCTTCTCTATCGGCCTCGATGGGGTCCCGCCGGGCCAGCTCAACGTGCCCTACTCGGCACGGATGAGGATACTCGGGGGCGCGCCGCCCCTCGAGGATCCGACCGTCGTGTCGGGCGTCCTGCCGCCCGGACTCGTGCTGGGGCTCTCGCTCGACCGGACCAGGGTCGTGCTGGACGGGAGTCCGACCCAGGCGGGACCGTTCCAGCCCACCATCTCTGTCCGCAACTCCACCGGCGCAGCGGCAACCACGGCCCTCGATCTGCCCGTCGTGGCCGTCGCCTCGTCGGGCGCCTCCCCGATCCCGACGAGGGTGACGGAGTACCGACTGTGGCTCGCGAACCCGACCAGTGACGTCACCGCCCGGCTGGTGATGGCGGTCCATCCCGCCGGGAGCAAGGTCTACGTCCACGCTCCCGGGGCGCCGGGCGGCATGGACGATTACCTGCACGTCCTGGACGTCCAGACCGCGACCCTGTCGAGCTTCCCCACCTTCACCGGTCCGGGGACCGTGTCCGCCGACCAGCCCATGGGCCTGGCCGTGTCCGCCGATGGCCGTTTCCTCTACCAGGCGTTCGAGCCCACGCTCCAGGGGGGCGTGGTGCAGCCGACGGTACGGAAGATCCGGACGAGCGATCGGTCCGTCGTCTTCCAGCGCGTCTCTGTGGACCAGGGCTACCGGCGCCTGGCCCTCCGGCCCGACCAGTCGCTGCTCGTGTCCTCGAGGAGAACCAACGCCTCGGCCCACGATCCGGTCACGGGGGCATCGGACGACCTTGCGGGTTTCGGTGAACCCGACTGGCTCACCAGCTCCGGGGAGAACCGGTACTTCCTGTTCCCGCCCGGCGAGGGGGGGGGCGGGATTCCCCTGCTGGCCTGGGACACGACCGCGCCGCCCGGCTCGTCGATCTACTCGATCGCGTCGGTCCCGCGGGCGTTCGGAACGGCCGTCAGGTACATTCCGTCCACCGGTTTCCGGTACGTGTACCTGAACGTGGCCAGCGGGTGGACCGCTCCCGGCGGGAGCATCAAGAGGCTGCGGTTCCTCACGTCGAACCCTCCGGGAAGCACGCTCGCCACGACCGTGACCTACCTGAACCTCTACCCGGGCCATCTGGCGCTCACTCCGGACTTCAAGTATCTGTACGCCCCCCGTGCGGTTCCGTTGCCTGGCGGCGGCTTCAGCGGAGGTCTCGTGATCTTCGACCTCGCGAACCCGGCCAACCAGTGGACCGTGGAGCTTGGAGCGCCCGCCTTCGGCATCGCGGTCTCGCCGGACAACCGCCGGGTCTTCGTCACCGTGCCGTCGCTCCAGAAGCTGTTCGTCCTGGAGCCGGCGGTAGGGCCGTGATCTCCCGGGCCGACGACATGGTCACTCCGGCCCGGTGTCGCGCCGGGTGTGAACCTGAGTTGACGCCCGACCGTTAGCCACGGTTATCGCATGACTCGTGTAGTTGTCTGTCGATCATTCCACGAGCCACTCTGCGCCCGTTGGCATACGACTTGTGGGTCACGGCTCTCGAAGCGGTGCTCCAAGACCCTTCCTTGGTGGCGAGGACTTGCGTAAGATGAACCCGACCGACGAGTCGAGCGAGGTGCGTACCGATGACCAGCTACGTGGCCGTGTTCCGGAGCGATCGCCTGTCCCGGCTTGCTCCGCTCGTGGGCCCGGTGTGGTCCCTGGGAACGGGGACGGGCAACGACTTGGTGATCCAGGCCGCCGGAGTGCAGCAAGTCCACCTGCGTTTCAGGGAAGAGCGCTTCGGTTGGGTGGTGGAGAACCTGGGCGGCAGTCTGATCAACGGTGAAGCGCTCACCTGTCATCGTCTGTGCTCCGGGGACCAGATCCAGTTCGGCGAGGTGGTCGTTCACTTCACGTCCGATGGCGCGGACCCGCGTCTGGAGGTGCTTGATCGCGAGTCCGTCGATCGGTTGAAGAACCTGTTCGAGGCGGCCGGCACTCTGGAGCCAGGGTCGACCGAGGAGGTGCTTTCCCAGGCGCTTCGCGAGCTGAAAGCGATCTTCGCGGTCGACAGGTGCATGGTCCTGCTGAGGACGAACGGCGGTGGACAGATGGTGCCGGTGCTCGCGGAGGGGCTCGATCCAGCCTCTCCCGAACGGGCGATCAGCCTGTCCGTCGCCCGGGACGTGGAGAGCTCCAGCATCCCGCTTCTGATTCCGGACACCTCGCTCGACGCCAGGTATTCCACGGCCCGAAGCGTCATGGACCACGAGATCCGGACCATCCTCTGCTGCCCCATCGTCCGGCGCGGGCAGAAGCTGGGCGTTCTGTACCTGGACGGGCGGTCACCGTCCCGCGGGTTCGGTCAACAGGACCTCCACGCCCTCGAACTATTCTGCCGGCATGCTGCCCGGGCGCTGAAGGAGGGTAGCGATCGACAGGCCCTCTGCGCCCAAGCTGACCAGTACAGGGCGCTCTCCCGCGATGCCCTGATGCGGGTGGCACGGCTCGGCGATCTCACCACCCGCAGCGAGGCCATGAAGCAGGTGATCGACATGCTCCAGCTGGCCGCCGTCCAGGAAGTCGGGATTCTGCTCACCGGCGAGTCCGGGGCCGGGAAGGAGGTGCTCGCCCGTGCGATCCACGTGACCTCGCCGAGGCGCCAGGGACCGTTCGTCGCGGTCAACGTGGCCGCGGTTCCCCGGGAGCTCATCGAGAGCGAGCTGTTCGGCCACGAGAAGGCCGCCTTCACGGGGGCGACGGAGCCGCGGGCCGGCCGACTCGAGCTGGCCGACTCTGGGACGCTGTTCCTGGACGAGATCGGGGAGATGGATCCGGCGATGCAGGTGAAGCTGCTGCGGGTCCTGCAGGATCGTCGGTTCGAGCGCCTGGGGGGCGGCCAGACCCGGGAAGCCAACGTGCGGTTGATCTTCGCGACCAACGCGGACCTCAAGGAGCGGGTGCGTGAAGGGACCTTCCGCCAGGACCTGTTCTACCGGGTGGCCGCCTTTCCGGTGAGAGTGCCCCCGCTGCGGGAGAGGCGGGAGGACATACCGGTGATCGCCGAGCAGATCCTGCTGGACTGCAGTCGCAGGTTCGGCAAGACGATCCGTGTGATCGAACCGTCCGCGCTGGACCTGCTGGCTTCCTACCCTTGGCCGGGCAACGTCCGGGAGCTGAAGAACGTGATCGAACGGGCCGTGGTCCTGGAGAGCTCCGGCTGTCTGAGGGCCTCCACGTTGAGGACCGGCCTCGACCCCCTCGACCGGCCGGAGGCTCGACCGGCAACCGATCCGATCGAGGAGTACCCAGGTGTGTTAGAGCAGGCACGGCTCGAGTTCGACCGACGATGGCTGACCCACCACTTGCGCAAGTTCGGGGGAAACGTGAGCAAGACGGCACGGCACATCGGGCTGTCGCGGGTCAGCTTGCACAAGAAGATATCGGAGCTGGGGCTCAAGGTCTGAAGGGCAGTCACGCTGGCCTCGTCGGTCCTCGGGAACCACCGGGACGCGGTCTGATCGATCATTCCGCGATTCCCCGGTTCCGCGGCTCGCGCTCGACGCCTCTCTGCCTGGAGGCGCGGCCCGGAGGCAGCCCCTCCCAGGCGTCGGACCCGGAGCGGCTCGACCAGGTGCCAGAAGTGGTCAGGACACCAGCAGGTGACTGGAGGGCAGACCCGGCAGGATCACCGCCCCACCGGGGTAGCCCTCCCAACGCTGAAGGGCCCGGCCACGACCGTTGCACCGGCCTTCCACTCGCCGTGCCAGCCTTCGTCTCGTTCGGGCTCGCGACGGACGGAGTCTTACGTTGTAGTGCTAACGAGACGACGTCTCCCTTGATAGTCCGACGATTCGTTGTCACCTGCTCCCGGAGCCTGGGTCAGAGCCTGCTTCCACTGCAACTGGCCGCGGTAGGCGCTGGACGGAGTCCGCCTGGTCAGTGCGCCGGACACGGAGCGCAGCGCCGCAGACGGCGTTGGGCAGGGAGCATCCATGAGGCGGGACTCGCTGATTCGACCCCGTATCTGGCACGGCGTGCGGCCCGGTCGACAGGCTTGGTTCCATTGTTCCATTTGATCAACTCTCGTTCGGTCGCCCTGATGCCCGGAGGGGCGTTCGCCCCCCGTCGCCCCTCCGGGACAGATGACTCGTGTGACCGCAGCTGCTCGATCAATGGGCCGCCGTGTAGGTTACATACTGCATGTTCTCGAGGGTCCAGACGCCGCCGATCTTCGAATACAGCCAGACCTGGACGGTACTGCCGTCCGTGGGAAGACCGGTCACCTCCTTCGACTGCGCCGTGCCCACGGTCCCCGTGGAGTACTTCTTGTAATCGCCCGGCGCACCCACGTCCAGCCAGTACTCGGTCACGTTCGTTCCAGCGTTCCACTGGAACGTCACCGTGGACCCCGCCAGCGTCGAGCCTGGAGCGGGGCCCGTCAGCTCGGCTTTCTGGCCGTCTCCTGGCTGCGCGGCCCTGCATGTGATGTACTGCATGTTCTCGTAGCTCCAGCTGCCGCCGATCTTCGAATACAGCCAGACATGGACGGTGCTGCCGTCCGTGGGAAGACCGGTCACCTCCTTGGACTGCGCCGTGCCCACGGTCCCCGTGGTGTACTTCTTGTA
>JACQZM010000230.1 GCA_016213885.1 Candidatus Rifleibacteriota bacterium
GATCTTCTCTTGCGGCGAGACCGACGACGACAGGTAGACCTGGTCTTTGAGCGGACCGAACTCGTCGATCGCCTCCCGGGCTCTGCACGTCGCGACGACTGCGGCGATCCGATCGGACCACCGCCGACGGGCCCGGGCCACGGCGAGAGCCTGTTCCGCCGTGGGCCGCCGGGCTCGGGCGAACGGCGAGAACTCCCTGAGCATGCGGTCCTGGATGGTCAGCGGGTCCAGCTTTCTCAGCCGGGTCAGCAGCCGTCGCACCACCTCGACCGGGGCCGGGGCGCCGCGGGACGCGGGGGCGGCCACGGAGGCGGAGGGGGACGCGACCGAGGCGGGCCGGGGCGACCCGATGAAGAAGGGCGCCCCGCCGGCCAGGGCCACGGCTCCGACGATCGCCACCGGCCAAAGCCAGCGGGGCAGCCCGCCCGGCGTCGGTGCGGCCGCGGTCACCGCCGGGGCGAACCTGCCCGTTTCCCGGCCGGCCACGGCGCTGGGCCGGGTCGTCCGCGTCGCGCGCTCCGCGGCCGATCCGGGCGGGATCGTTCGAGATGGGGGGCCCTTCGCTTCGCTCATTCCGCCCCCCAAGCCCCCCTCGGCCTCGCCCTCCGGGCTCGTCCGCGTCGCGCGCACCGCGGCCGATCCGGGCGGGGGAGGCGCCGGGTCGCCGTGGAGGGTCACGCTGATCTGCTCATGGGCCAGCCAGTCCCTGAGCATCTGGATCGCCTCCGAGGCCGACGGCACCCTCCTCGACGGCTCCTTCTCCACGAATCGTCGGAGGACCGGGTCCAGCGACGAGGGCAGCGCCTCGTCCACTCCGGTCACCGACGGCAACGGCCGGCGCATGATGCTGGCGACGGTGGCCTGGAGGTTCCGGGCCACGAAGGGGTGCTCGCCGGTCACCATCTCGTACAGGATCACGCCGACCGGCCAGATGTCCATGGCCGGAGAGGCCTCCAGGGCGCTGGTGAACGACTCCGGCGGCGCGTACGCAGGGGTGCCCAGAAACGTGTCGTCCTCCGTCAACATGGTCGCGTTCAGATCCTTGATCAGCCCGAAGTCCATGAGCGTCACGTGGTTGTCGGCGCCGATCATCACGTTGGCCGGCTTCACGTCCAGGTGATACGTATCCCGGGAGTGGCAGTAGCCCAGCGCGTCCAGCAGCTGGATGGCGATCTCGAACGCCCGGGGGATCGGCTGCCGACCTTCCTTCTTGAGCACCTCGTCCAGCGGCTTGCAGTCGGAGAGGAACTCCATCACGTAGTAGAGCCTCCCGTTCTCCTCGCCGGAATCGATGATCTTGATGACGTTCGGATGGGCCAGCCTGATGCAGCCGGCGACCTCTCTCCTGAACCGCTTCACCACGTCGGGCTTGTCGGCGAAGCTCGACTTCATGAACTTGATCGCGACCTCCCGTTCCAGGGGCATCTGGAGGGCGCGATAGACCGTACCCATCGCCCCCTCACCGAGGACGCCGAGCAGCTTGTACTGACCCATCCGACACCGGAAGCGACGGCTTGACGCGGACCCGGCTACAGTCTATACCACCTGGCCACGGCGCTCTATCCGCACGTGGCTCCGGGGTCCCCCGCCGTCCGGCCCGGTCCGGAAACCGGGCCTCGGCCCGGACCCGGGCTCACGGGGGGGCGGCCAGAGGGGAGAGGAGCGGATCCGGCGAGGCGCCGGATCGAGGAGAGATGGCGATGGCCGAGATCGAATACGGACTGACCGAAGAGCAACGCGAGATCCGGACCATGGTCCGGGAGTTCGCCCAGCAGAGAATCAAGCCGGTTCGTGCCCGGCTGGACGAGAAGGAGGAGTTCCCCCGGTTCATCCTCGACGAGCTCGGCAGGATGGACCTGTCGGGCCTGTTCATTCCGAAGGAGTACGGGGGGGTCGGAGGGGGCTGCCTCGACTTCATCCTCGTCATCGAGGAGCTCAGCCGGGTGTGCGTCGGGGTCTCCGTGTCGTACGCGGCCAGCGCTCTGGGCGCCTACCCGATCATCTTCGGCGGGAACGACGACCAGAAGAGACGGTTCCTGTCGCCTCTGGCCACGGGTGAGAAGCTGTGCGCCTTCGCTCTCACGGAGCCGAACGCCGGCAGCGATGCGGCCGGGATCCGCACCACCGCCGTGGCCAAGGGAGACCGCTACGTGCTCAACGGCTCCAAGCAGTGGATCACCAACGGCGGGGAGGCGGAGCTGTATTCGGTCATCGCCATGACCGACCGCAGCAAGGGGGCCCGAGGCGCATCATGCTTCGTACTGGAGAAGGGCATGCCGGGCTTCACGTTCGGCAAGAAGGAGCGGAAGCTCGGGATCAACGCCTCGGCCACCCGGGAGCTGGTGTTCGAGGACTGCGAGGTTCCCAGGGCGAACCTCATCGGTCGCGAGGGGATGGGGTTCATCCTGACCATGAAGACGCTGGACCACTCGCGACCCGGCGTGGGCGCCCAGGGCGTGGGGCTGGCCCAGTCGGCGCTGGACGAGGCCGTGACCTATGCGCGGCACAGGGTCCAGTTCGACAAGCCGATCAGCGCCAACCAGGCGATCCAGCACATGCTGGCCGACATGGCCACCCGGGTGGAGGCGGCGCGCTGTCTCGTGTACGCCGCGTGCCGGACCATCGACCGCGGTACCAAAGACATCTCCAAGATCGCGTCGATGGCCAAGCTGTTCGCCAGCGACGTGGCCATGCAGGTCACCACCGACGCGGTCCAGGTGCTGGGCGGCTACGGGTACATGAGAGACTACCCCGTGGAGAAGATGATGCGGGACGCCAAGATCCTCCAGATCTACGAGGGGACGAACCAGATCCAGCGCAACATCATCGGCGGCGAGCTGATCAAGGAGTACGCATCCCGCGGATAGCGGACCGGTCCAGGATCGACTCATCGGGCCCGGGCCCCCGGCGTCGCCTCGGGCGGCGACGTGTCGTCCGGATGCAGCCGACAGGAGATCATGGCGCGGCCCGCCGCGTCGATCCTCACGTCGAGGTCGCAGATGAACGGCATCTGGACCCGCTCTCTCAGCTCCCGACGGAGGATGCCGAGCTCTTCGGCGGACAGAGTCAGGGAATCGAACGCCCCCGGAGCGGGCAGCGTTCCTGAGAGCGGTTTGCCAGGGGCACCATGCCGCTCGACCCACCTGGTGAGCCGACCGATGATCAGGGGGCGGGCCTCCTTGCACCCGGCCTTGATGTGGAACCCGTTGGGCACCGGGCAAAGCGGCATCCCGAAAGGACACAGGTGATAGAGCACCACCGGGTTCGTCACTATCCCCAGGGTCACGAGAATCACCACGGTCCTGGGTCTGTCCACCTGCACGAACCGGGACACTGGCAAGTACTGGCAAGCGGCCACGACCATGATCCCCAGGAGGAAGAGGTTCAGCCCCTCGCCCGCGGTCGTCGTGCCCCGGCCCGCCGCCAGCATCCGCTCGAATTCATTGCTGCGAGCCGACACGGAGGCCAGAACCAGGTTCGCGACGAGCGTCCCGACGAGGATCGATCCCACCAGTCCGAGGCTCAGCCGAGCCAGGCTTCCGCACAGCCACAGGGCGATCGTGATCGCCAGCACGGAGGCGACCAGCTCGAGCGCGACCAGGGTGCCGAGCTGTGCCTTGTAGAACATCACGGAGTTCCACTCGAAGCCGTCGGCCCGGGCCACGGTCGGGGCCAGCGCGGCCACCAGGACGACGAGCAGCCGCGCCGGCAGCATGAGGCCGGGCCTCCGGGTGAAGCGTTGCCCCGCCGGCGCCACGCAGGTCCTCTCCAAGGGAAAGCCCTCCTATTCCGGGTTGAAGCTCACGGCGTTCTCGTCACCCACGAATTTGCTCGGGTCCGCAGTGTGTCCGGCGATGGCGTTCTCCGCATCGGAGTAGTGAAGAGGCCGCTGCTTGAGGTACCCATCGTAGTACGTTCCGGTCTGCATGGCCAGCTTGGATGCCCGGTAGATGTCGGCGTACCCGGTCTCGAACGCGTACTTTTGCTCTTCCGGGAAGTACATCAGGTACGGCCGGTTGTTGCGGCAGTACTCCGGGATGTTGGGATCGAACAGCAGGAACCGTACGGCCTGCTTCTCGAGAGCGGAGCTCCCGGTGACAGGGCCCGCGACGCCCTCCTCGATGGCGTAGATGATGAGGGAGTGGCCACCGCTGGCCAGCTGGATGTCGATGAGCGAGACCTCGATGGTGCGGTCGTTGATGTCGCGCCTGACCTGGGACTGGAATGCCGGGTCCTGGCTGGGGACGAGGCCGAGCGTGTAAGCCAGGGGATTGCCGCGCATCGTGGGGTTCGGTTCGGAGATGCCGAGCCCCTCGGCGAAGAGGTTGACCGGAGCATCGAGCGCCTGGAGATGGGCCGCCACCCGACCGATCCTGTCGTAGTCGGGCCGGTTCGACGTGTAGGCGTTGAGCCGGTAATCCTCGAGGTTCTGGCCATGAACCGGCCCCGTCACGACCAGGCCGTTGGCGATGGATACCGACGAGACGGCGAGCCGGTCAGGACCGTAGATCCTGCTCCGGATTCCGTCGTCCAGCACCGGGACGACGAGCTTCTTGAGCCAGAGCGAGATGGCGAGATTGTAGCCGAAACAGACGCCCCCGCCTCCCGGGCCACCCGGCGGCGTGATGATGGCGTTGGGGAAGTGGATCGTATCCTTGGTCACGTCGAAGTAGTCGGGCACCGCGATCGCGCGATCCGTGCGCTTCCATCGGTACCTGATGTCCGGAAGGTCGGGGTTCACGCTGCCGGCGGGTTCTGTCGTGGGCACGGCCAATCCGCTGTTCGTGCTCTTCTCATCGGATTGCACCGTCAGGATGTCGATCCCGGTCGGCGAGGTCGCTCCCGAGACTGCCGGGACCTGGATGGCCAGCACCAGCACGAGTGCGATCCGGAGAGTGGTCGATCCGCGGCTTCCCATTGATCTATCTGCCTCCACGTACGCCCCGGTTCCCCGCGAGGGTTTCAGGGGCGGTCGCTCGATGACTTGGTGATGGCCGGGTCAAAGCACGAAGCGTGCCAGTCGGGATCGCGGACGGGGACCGGCGCTGGGCCCGGCACGGAGACGTCATTCTGCCGCGGCCTGCGGCACCCCCTGGGCGACCGGACGCGCTCCCGGGCTCGAAACCTGTGTCGCGATGGCACGGCCGACCTTCGCTGCCAGGCCCTTCCGGCACAGAACGGCACCCCGGTCGGCGAGGAGGAAGGGATCCGGCGAGGCGCTGGATATGCCGGGCGATCTTGCTTGTCGGGCTGTTCCCGGACCGGTATCATCCCTGTTCGGACATGGTCGATCTCCGCGGCTGACCGCCGTCGAACGATCTGCTGTCCAGGAGGAAGCACCCCGGATGCTCGGCCACCGTTTCCCGGCCATCGTCGTCTTGATCGTGGCACTGCTCTTTGTGACGGCATCGAGCGTTCGAGCCGGCGGTTCCGGCTACACCGCGGAGGAAGAGGTGCTGCTCGCCCAGTTGCGGAAGAGCCCCGGGGACGCTGGCCTGATGATCAAGCTGGCCAAGGCGCTGGGCCATCGCGGCGAGTGGAAGAGGGCGCTGGAGTGCTTCGATCTGCTTCTCGAGCAGAGGCCCGACCACGTCAACTACCGCCTGGCGCGCGTCAAGTGTCTCATCCGCCTGGACCGGAGGGAAACCGCGCTCGAGGAACTGGAGGCGCTCTTCAAGCGAAACCCTGGTCACCCCATGGTGGTGAAGCTCCTCGGTGAGATGGGTCGCAAGATCCCGGGGATGACCGAGGTGAACGACCGTGGCTTGCTGGGGAGGATTCTGGAGCGGGAACACTGCCTGATGCACCAGGCGATCGTCCAGATCGGCGTGTCCCGGTACAACACGGCCAAGGGAAGGGCGCTGTATCTGCGCCCGGAGAACTGGCGCCAGGTGGTGGCTGACCTGGGGCGTTTCGGTTTCCTTCCACGGAGGGTGGGGCAGGAGCCGGGCGGGAAAGGCGAGCTCAGGGCAGAGCCCGGCGGAAGCCTGTGCTGCACGGTCCACGGCTCGGCGAGGGCGAGCGGCGCGGCCGCCTGCCCGGACCCTGGCCTCCCGCGGCTGGCCTTCGTGAAGATGGGGCCCGCGGTGCGAGACGACGTGCTCCGGTCCCCGTCCGGGTCAGCCGTGCTGTGCCTCTCTGCCCTGGCCGCCTACCTCGAGGACTCCCAGCTGGCGTTCCGGCTGGCCGGCTGTCTGAAGGCAGTCGTCGACCCGGCGGACCTTGCTCTGGCGCTGGAGCAGATCGGGAGCGTGCCGTTCCCGGCCGACGCGGGTCGGCGCGTCGCTCCCCAGGGCCTGGTGGCGCTCCTGGGTCACCAGGATCCGGAGGTGCGCGAGCGGACACTCCTGGCGCTCCTCCGGATGGGATTGCCGTGCGAGGCCAGGGCGGCCGACGTCATCAACGTGATCCGGAGAGCGGTGCAGAGTGAGGCGAGCGCCGCCGAGGTGGCGGCTCTGCTGGCGCGGATACCGGCAGCCCAGCGGAGTCAGCTCGCGACCTACGGGGCCAGGATGCCCGTTCACGAGGCTCTGGTGGCGATCCCCGGGCTGGCCCGGCTGAAGGACCGCCAGGTCCTCGTTTCGCTGGCGGGCAGGCTCCCTGACTTCGCCGGGCCGGCGCGCCAGGCCCGGCTGCTCCTGCTCGCCGCCCTCAAGGAGGCGACCGGTGAGGACGCCGGGGAGAGCGCCGTGGCCTGGCGCGAGGCGATCGAGAAGCGTATCCCGGCGAGGTGAGCCGGTCGGTGCGGCCGGGCCGGCCAGGATTCCCCGCTCTCTCAGGAAGGTAGGCCATCCGCGAGAGAAGATCGGTCCCGGCGGGCGCCATGGCGATCCGCCGTGTCCTTGCCGGGGAGTCGAACACGATTCTCGAACGATCGAAGCCCAGCCGCAGAGCGAGCTCGAGCTCCGCCCGGCGCCGTGTGTGTGGCTGGCGATGAGGCCCCCCGTGACCTCGCTCGTGCTATCCTCGAGGTCGATGCTCGACCTGTACGAGGAACTGGGCCAGATCGTCGACACCCTGAACCGGGCGGGCGTTCGCTTCGCTCTCTGCGGAGGGCTGGCGGTAGTGCTCCATGGCTACATCCGCGCCACCAAGGACATCGAGAAGCTGGAGAATCCGGATGAGTGATCACTCGTCACGCCCTGTGGACATGTCTCCAGAGGCCATAGACAGGCGGCTGCAGTGGGCGAGCCAGCTCCTGCGCTTGGGTCTATCGCTCAAGCACGCCCGCATCCTCGGCCGCGTCATCGACGTCGAAGCCAAGAGCTGTCCGGGCAAGCGACTGCGGCCCGGGTCGGAGGACGAGGGTGGGGGCGCCGAGACCGACGCACGTTGACAAGCCGGGGCGGTTGCCCGTGGTGACGACCTCGACCTGACGCTCGAGAGGATCCAGCATCCACACCTTCGTCCTGGTGAACGGGAGCCCCACCGTGCGCCGCTTGGTGTTGTGAAAGACGTGGGCACACTCGTGAACGACGTAGTCCGCGCAGGCCTCGGCACAGGTGAAGTAGTCGATCGAAACGTGGTTCTTCGTTCCCACGTTCAACCCCACGCACGTCACGAGCGGCTCGATGTGTGGAATGAACTTGAGGCGTCACGACTGCCCGGGGTCAAGAACACGAGCGCCGTGGTGAACGGTGAGAATCCCGACCTCTCCAGGCTAGATCCTGTAGATGATCCGATAGCTCTGGATGAGGATCTCGCGCACATCCTCGCGCCCCAGCTCCGGTACGATGCGGCCGGACCGGGGGAACTCGGCAAGCCGGTCCGTGGCTGCGAAGGCGCGGTTGGCGAAGATGCAGGCAATCCCCGGCTTGTCCCTGGCGATGAAGAGGCAGACCGCCTCCAGGTCATCCAACGCCTGGAGGGCCCACGTCACACCAACCACCGGGCCAGCCTCTGCCTGGCTTCCTCCTGGGAGACTGTCTGACCGGCATCCGCCTGTGCGATCCCTCGCTCTATCTTGTAGAGCAGGTACAGCCTCTCGATCGCGTCCTCCACCGTGGTCTCTTCCGGGAGGTCCTCCAGCGCCTGCAGGATCTGCTGTTTTGGACAGCACGTGCCAGTCGATCCAACAGTCGCCTCTTGGTGGGTCTCGAGGGCCCGCTGAGGACGGCTCAGATCGGGCTCTACCGGGCGGCGCACGCAGGCGGCTCGTTCGATCTCGAGTGGCTCGCGGGGGTCGATGCGTCGGGGTTGATGGTCGCCTCGACGAGACGCCCGGGCCACCTGGCGGTGTCGATCCATACGGCGTGCGGGTCTTGGTGGACGGCCGGGAGCACGGCGCGACGTGCGACGCGGCCTCCCACCCCTCCGGATCGTCCGTCCCGGCCGGTCGCCGAGTACGTCCAACCTCCCACTCGAGGTGGACCGATCGACGGTGAGGTCAGGCCAGCGGCCTCAGGGGATCGGCTTGTCGCTCCTGTCGCCGAAGGGTAGACTGGACCGGATGGAGACGCCGTTTCCTCCAGGCTGCGCCAGCCGGTACAGGGCCGAACGCCTGCTCTCCTCGGGCGGGTTCGGGTCTGTCTACCTGGCCTCCCAGCTCAGCCTCGGGCGCACGGTTGCCGTCAAGGTGCCGCGCTCGCAGATCCTGCTCGACGTCGCGGAGAGCGCCAGGTTCTGCAACGAGGCTCGGGCCACGGCCTCTCTATCCCATCCGCACATCGTCACGGTCGTCGACTTCGATGTGGAGGATGGATGGCCCTGGATCGCGTACGAGTACCTGTCCGGCAAGACGCTCTCCGACCAGATCGATCAGGGCCCGCTGAGCTTCGAAGAGGCGCTCCGGATAGCCCGGCAGATGGCGTCCGCACTGGAGGAAGTGCACGGTCACGGCATCATCCATCGCGACGTGAAGCCGCGGAACATCATCGAGGTGTCGCCGGCCCGGTACAAGCTGGTCGATTTCGGCATCGCCAAGTGGAACGACGAAAGCTCGCACCGCACGACGGTCGGCCGCGTGCTCGGCACGCCGCTCTACACGGCGCCGGAGCTTCTCATGGGCATGCCCCCCACCCCTCGGAGCGACCTGTATTCGCTGGGGATAGTCCTCTTCGAGATGCTCACAGGGCGGCACCCTTTCGACCGGAACTTCTCGAAGATGCTGGAGTCCATCAACGCCGTGACGGGGCCGACGCCGGGCTCGCTGAGATCGGGAGTCCCCGGCGAGATCGACATGCTCGTCCGCAGAGCTCTGGCGCGGTTCCCCGACGAGAGGTTCGAGTCGGCCGCCAAGCTCGGTGAGGCGATCGAGGCGGCGCTTGGTGAGACCGGTTCCGTTCACACCACGGCGCGTGAGCGACTCGACGAGGCTGATCCACCTGCGCGTGTCCCCGGAGCCGCCGATGCTCCGCGGGCCCCCTCGGTCAAAGAGAATCCCTCCGAATCGAATCTCGTGACGGAGAGGCTCGTGCTCTCGCAGCCTCGTGTCGGCGGACAGCTCGATCCTCCGGCCGGTCGGCCCGCTCGGTCCCGGCCGGTTGGACGACTCGGCGACAACCTCACGAGACAACGGCCGACGGTTGCCATGATCTCCGTGGTGATGGGAATCGCTCTGCTGGTGGGCCTTGCCCTCGTGGTGCCGTGGCGAAAGCGTCAGTCATCGCCCGGTCTGCCCACGCCGCGGCCCACGGACTCCGCATCGAGCCGGTCTTGGCGACCGCCGACCGATCAAGACACAAGGCTGGAGGACGACCTCCAGCGGGCCATCGATCGCAACCACTATCTGTGGGCCAAGTGGCCTGGCGGCATCCCCCTCGCCAGGCACGACCGTTTCGATTCGAAGGTCCTGAAGACGTCCCAGGACAGGCACGTGGGTTTCATCCGACGTTTCGAGCCGGAGATCGGCGCGCTGCTGGCGGCGATCGCCCGGGTCGAGGCGCGCTACCCCGACGTCGAATCGGCGCCGTTTCGCGTCGCGGTCATGCTCCACCACGCGAGAACGCAACACTGCGTCACCCAGCTGAGAGTCGCGAGAGTCAGGGACGCGGCCAGCTTGATGGATCATCTGACGCCGGAAGGAGAGGTGGATCTGCTCGCCGTTTCCAGTGGCCAGAGCTATCGCGACTACACCTACGATCCGGCAGTCGTGGAGCCGGTCTGCCGGTACCTGAGCGCGGCGGCGCTCCTGGCCAGACGGATGGTCCGCGAACTCGATCAGATGGGCCTCTTCCCGGGGCTTCTTCTGGGCCGCCACAGCTGGGTCGGCGAGGAGCTCTCGCGCCATCCTTTCCGCGGGAAGGCGAGGAGCCGTCTGAGGGATGAATGTCGCGCGAGCTTCGAGAGACAGCTCGCGTCGCTGACCGGCCCCAGAGAGGTCCTGATCTCACGGACCCTCTCGAGCCTGTGGGGTTTCTGGGACAGCGGACCGGACAGAGCGGCCACGATCGACAGGAGGGTCTTCGACGACCTCACGGAGGTCTGCCGGCTCGCTCCGGAGTCGGGACCGGACCTCGGTTGCTTGCGGCGCGAGCTGGAGGTCAGACGGTCCCGGGCCTCCCCGGGAACTCGATGAGCCTGCGCGCCCGGGGGTATACTGGGCCGGATGCAGAGGTGGATCGCCAGTCTCGTCGCCTCGGCCCTGGTCCTGGTGCTGACCCTGGCTCCGGGATGTTCCGGCCCTGAACCCGGGGGTGATTGCCTTCCCCGGGCTCTGACGGTGAAGCCGGGACTCCATCGCGCGCTGATCTCGTTCGAGACGGCAAAGCCCTTCGCCCCGTCGATCGAGTACTGGTCCGCCTCGTCGGAGCCGGCCACCCTGGTGAGCACCGTCGTGGCCACGAGCCACGAGCTCTGGCTCGAGGGGCTCAAGGAGGGCACCGCGTACGAGTTCCGGGTGCTCTGTCCGGGCGGGATCGTCTCCCTCAAGCGGAGCCTCCTGACCAGGAAGGTCGTGGTGGAGGACCTCTCGATCGTCCGCGACCTCTCGAGCGCCCGGATCTCCTTCAAGACCACCGTCCCGGCTCGGGCGTTTCTCGGCTACTCCGCGGAACCCCGGTCCGGACGCCCGGCCGGGATTCCCCAGAGCCGTGCGCTCCAGGGCGGCCCGGCCAAGGTCCACCAGGGCGTCGCCGATCAGCTGGAGCCGGACTGCGCCTACACCCTGGTGCTCTCCTTCCTCACCGAGGACCTGGAATCGGCCCGGTCGAGCCAGCTCAGGATCCCATCCGCGACGGTGATCATAGGAGAGCTCATCTCCACCATCAGGAGGTTCGACTGCGAGGCGGTGATCGTCAGGATGAACTCCCTGTTGCGCCGGCGACGCGACCGCAAGGAAGAGACGTCGGCGCAGTTCGAGCTGGAGCGCCGGAAGCGCAGGGACCGGATCCAGCGCACCCTCGAGGCCGACGTGGTGGCGCTCCGCCGGATCGCCGCCCGGTTCTGTCCGCTGGCCTCGCATCTGTTCGCCTCGGAGCGCGTGTTCGTTTCGGAGAAGGTGAAGGTGTACGAGTTCCTCTCCCTGGCCGATCACCTCGAACGGTTCTGCGCCCTCGAGGGCATCCCGGTCTCGACCGGCCTGTCCGGGGCCGACCGCGGTTCGTTCTCTTGCGGCTACCGATCGAGCATGGTCGCCCCCGAGATCGCGCCACTGGCAGTCCCCTCCCCGACCCTGTTCATGAGCGGCAAGATCGACTTCGTCGTTCCGGACTTCTTCAACAAGCGGGAGAGCGTCGACATCTCCGTGCCGGTGACGCATGTGGCCACGGTGCGCCGCGCCGAGGTGATGCTCGACGTGAACGGGCTGGAGCCCGAGCTCACCTTCGAGGCGAGGATCAACGGGAAGGTCCACCTGGTGTTCCGGTCTCCGGTGGATGCCGTGGGATTCCAGCGTCGGCAGCTCATCTACCACGGTTTCGATCCGGCGCTCCTGCTGGAGGGCATGAACCGGATCTCCATCGCGCTGAAGCCGATCCCGGGGATCCTGTGCCAGGAGACCCCCAACCTCGGGGCGGCCCAGCTGAGACTCGAACGATCCGAGCGGTTCAGACGCTCGCAGTGATCGCCTCGGCGATCTCCTGTCGGGTCTTCTGGTCCGGCGTCAACACCAGGTACGCGTAGTCGCCCATCACCGGGCTGTCCATGGGCTGGTGATGAACGATGGCGTCACCGAATCTGGAAAGCACCTCGAGGTGCGACAGCCTGTAGGAGATCCGGTTCAGCCGGGAGACGTAGGTGC
>JACQZM010000231.1 GCA_016213885.1 Candidatus Rifleibacteriota bacterium
GATGCAGAACCCGGCCAGGTTCAGCCAGCGGGCCTCGTGGACCGGAGCGATGAACCGCCCGTCGCGGAGCCCCAGCAACGTCTCCAGCAGCGTCCTCAACGTCCGTGGTATCCACGACTCCCTCTTGGCCTCCAGCGCCTCCTCGAGCCGCTTGCGCAGCGAGCCGGGGTCCTTCGGCAGACCGGAGAGCGCCCGGGCCGACGGCGAGAACACGGCCCGGATCAGGTTCTGGGCCAGAAAGAGGGTCTGGGGGGAGCGCTGCCCCGTGGCGGCCACCTCCACGGCGGCCGGCTCCTTGCTCTGGGCGGACCTGAGCTCGAGCTCCAGCTGCCACGACCGCCCCAGCTCCTCGGAGCGGCAGGCCAGCTCCAGAGTGCCGGTCTGGGTCAGCTGCGACGAGAGACCCACCTCGATGACGCTCTGCGTCAAGTCGCCCTGGTCCAGCACGGTCCTGAGCGAGGGAAGCGCCACGAGCCCCCGGGCCTCCCGGTCGAGGACGTCGCCGACGCGATCCCTGATCCGCATGGACGAGGCGTAGAGCGGGAACCGCACGGCCTGGCCCAGGATCAGGGAGAACCGCCTCCCCGACACGTCCAGACGGGCGCCCTCCTCCATGCCCCGCGGCACGACGCACAGCACCTTGGAGACCTGGGTCTGCTCGCCCAGCCCGATGTAGTAGGCCCGGGCGGCGCCGCCGGTGATCCGGATCCCGTAGCCCCGCCGGACCAGCCCGTAGTAGGCCGCGCCCCGGGCGACCGACAGGTCCGGCGACGCGTTCACCACCCCGTTGGGCTGCCATCCCGGCTCGTCGGGGAACCACGATCGGACCACGTCGACGAGCCGGTCGCGAAGGAGCGACGGCCTGAACACCCCGCCGTTGAACAGCACCACGTCGGGCCGCGCCATGGCTCGCGGCTCCCCTCCCAGCGCGTCCGCCACCGCCGGCGCCGAGTCGCGGAGGAACGTCGCCAGGTGTCTGGTGACCGCCGGGTCGGCGGCGTACGGAAGCCCGAGCTCCACCAGCGCTCCACGCTCCGTCGACGGGGAGTCGTCGGCCCGGCAGAACGGGAAGAACCCTTCCAGGATTCTCTCCACCAGCTCCTCGCGGGTGAGCTGGGTGGTCATGGTCCCGCCCACCACCTTGCTGGACCGGCCAAGGATCGACACGGCGAACCTGTTCACCGTGGGCTTCCTGAGGATCTCTTCCTTGGCCTCCCGGGAGGCGTGGACCAGCTCGCCCCACTCCCACGGGGAGAGCTTCTTCTTCCCCACGAGCCTGGGCTCCAGGAGGTGGGCCAGCGCCAGGTCCATGTTGTCGCCGCCCAGCAGCAGGTGGTCGCCCACGGCGACCCGGACCGGCACCGGCTCCGTGGGCCCCGACTCGCTCTTGCTCGCGGAGACCACGATCAGGGTGAAGTCCGAGGTGCCGCCGCCCACGTCGCAGACCAGCACCACCTTGCCCTGGCCCAGCACCTCTCGCCACCGCGACTCGGACGTTCCGATCCAGCAGTAGAAGGCGGCCTGGGGCTCCTCCAGCAGCGTCACATCGGCCAGGCCCGCCTCCCGGGCCGCCTCGAGGGTCAGCTGGCGGGCCACCGCATCGAAGCTGGCAGGCACGGTGAGGTAGACCTCCTGGGCCTCCAGCCGCTCGCCGTCGCTTCGGCCGAGCTTGAAGTTCCAGGCCTCCCGGATGTGGTCCAGGTACTCCGCGGAGGCCTGGACCGGCGACAGGTGGGGCACGTCGTCGCCGGCGGCCCAGGGGAGGATCGGCCCGCGCCGGTCCACGTCGGGGTGGCAGAGCCACGACTTGGCGGAGTGGACCAGCCTCCCCGGCACCCGGGCTCCCAGAGATCGGGCCAGGTAGCCCACGACGTGCTCCCGGGTCGGGTCCCAGGGCAGGCCGGTGGACCCGGCGGGCATCTCGGGTCCGGAGGGGAAGTAGAGGCTGGAGGGGAGGAGCGACCGCCCCTCCACGACTCCGGGCGCCACGAGCTGCTGGACGACGAACGTGCGGATCGGGTCGCCCTCGACGAACTCCTGGGAGACGTCGGCGTACGCCACGGCAGAGTTGGTCGTCCCCAGGTCGATGCCGACGGTGTAGCGGGGCTGGGCCACGGTGCCTCCTGCGAGCCTCCCGGACTTCCGGACCAACAGGCCGAGGCCAAGGGCTCGAGCCTGCTGGACCCTGACGCCGACAGGCTTCTAGCTCTGCTTCTTCGAACGGGACTTGGTCTCCGGCGCCCTGGGCTTCTCTCGCACGCTGAACTCCAGCTTCCAGCGCTGGTCCGACGATCGGTCCAGGAAGTGGAGCTCCAGGGTGCCGACCTCGGTCAGGGCGGTGTGGAGCTTCACCGGCACGCGGCCGCCGCCCTCCTCGGCGGGCATGGTGGCCTCGACCGGGTCGATCTCCTGCAGCGCCTTCTCGGGCCCGGGCACCACGGTGCCGACCGCGTCGCCGGTCCGGGTCGACGAGGAGAAGAACCGGAACCGGGCGGTCTGCCCGACCACCAGGGCGAACTCCCGGTCGGGTAGCTCCGCCGACGACCCCTCCTCGGTGCCCCGGGGCAGCACGCACCAGGCCGTGAGCGGGGCGGGCACGCCGGGCACGGCCGGACGGGCCGCCTCCACGCCGATGTAGTACGACCGGGGCGCTCCGCCGCGGATGCGCACCCCCTTGCCGCGCCGGACCAGACCGTAGTACGCGGCGCCCCGGGCCACCGCCAGGCCCGGCTCCGGGTTGGGAAGCTCCCGGACCGTGGCGTCGGCTCCTTCCTTCCCGGTGAGCCACGAGGTCAAGACGGTCCGGATCACCTCGCGGAGAGGCCTGGGGCGCAGCACGCCGCCGTTGAACAGCACCGCCGTCGGCTGGATCGGCGTGGCGGACCGGGCCGCCCCCCTGTGCTCCGCCAGGAACCTGGCCATCCAGCGAGTGACCCGGGCGTCAGGCGCGTAGGGAAGCCCCCACTCCACGAGCCCCACCTGCGGCGACTCGTCGGGACGGTCCCTGGCCTCGCACCCGGGGAAGAACCCCTCGATCACCCCGTCCAGGGTCTCTCGATCGAGCTTCGCCCGGATCGTGCCGCCCACGATGGACGAGCCGCGACCCGGGATGGCCACGCCGGCCTCGCCCTTGGACGTGTCCTCCAGGAGCAGCTCCTTGGCCTGGCGGCACTGATGGACCAGCACCGAGAGCTGCCACGAGTCCAGCGTCTTGCCGGCGTCGGCGAGCTTCCTCTCCACGGCCAGCGCCAGCGCCAGGTCCATGTTGTCGCCACCCAGGAGCAGGTGGTCGCCCACGGCGATCCGGGTCAGCTCCACGCTGCCCTCGTGATCCGCCACGGAGATGAGACAGAAGTCGGTGGTGCCGCCCCCGATGTCGCAGACCAGCGCCACGTCCCCCACCTTGATCTGTTCCCGCCAGTCTTGCGGGTTGGCCTCGAGCCACGAGTAGAACGCGGCCTGCGGCTCCTCGAGCAGCGTGACCTGGGGCAGACCGGCGCTCCTGGCGGCCTCCACGGTGAGCTCGCGCGCCACGGCGTCGAAGCTGGCCGGTACGGTCAGCACGACCTGCTGGTTCTCCAGGGCCAGCTTCGGGTCGTCCTTGGCCATCCGGTGGTTCCAGCACTCCCTGAGGTGGGCCAGGATCCGCCACGAGGCCTCCAGCGGGGAGATCCGCTGGACATCGTCGGAGGCGCCCCAGGGGAGGATCGGCGACTTCCGGTCGACCCCGGGGTGACAGAGCCACGACTTGGCCGACGAGACGAGCCGGTGCGCCACCCTGGACCCGTGGTCCCTGGCGAACTCCCCCACGGCCCAGTCGCGGCGCTTATCCCAGGGCAACGCCAGGCTTCCCTCCGGAAGCTCGTGGGGGCCCGGAATGTAGATGAACGAGGGCAGGAGCTCCCGGGTGGCGACCTCGCCGGCCGCGACGAGCTGCTCGATCGGCAGCACCGCGAGCTGCGGCGACTCCTCCGCGGTATCCAGGTAGGCCAGCGCCGTGTTGGTGGTCCCCAGGTCGATTCCGACCACGTAGCGTGCGTCGAGCACTCTTCTCACCTTCCCGAGCGGATGTCGAGGAACCGGTTCGCCGGATCGGGAGCCTCTGCCGGACCGCGGTCCGGCGGGCCCGTCGGAGAGCTGGAGGAGTCTCGCTCCGGCAGGCTCCTAGCACTACAACCAAAGATCCCGCCCTACTGCGGCCCCCACCTGGCATAGAAGGGAATTGCCGTGGTGGGGGCGCCCCCACGGCTGCGACGAACGCTGGCGGCGTCATCGTCGCGAAAGGTCCTCGATGTACTGTTCAAGTACACCTCCGGTCCTTTCGCTCCTCTTCCTTGCCACCCTTCGCCTCGCTCGGCCTCGCGACGGCCGGGATCTTTGGTTGTAGTGCTAGCGCACCTCCACCTCTGCGGGAGCGACGATGCGCGGATCCTGATCGCTGGCGATCTCCGGCAGCCTGACCTCCACCACTCGCCAGCCGTGGTGGACCAACACGCCCTTGAACGGTGGAGCGCCCTTGACGTTGCCGATCAGGCGGATCTGGGCAGCGTCGAAACCCTCGGGAACCTCCACGACGGTCCCTTGAGGCTCTTTCCGGATCGGCTCGACGGTCACCTGGTCCGACAGCACCTTGCGACATTTCCGGTGGATGTCCCGCACGGCCGCGCCGATCTGGGCGTCGTCGAACCCGTCGATCTCCTCCTTGAGGAAGTCGACCAGCCGTCCCTCTCGCTGGAAGAGCATGAGCACCTTGAGCGAAGGAACCTCGCCGGACCTGTCTTCCAGGGCGAGCCGCTCGACCCTGGTGGCGTAGTCCGCGTTGAACAGCACCCTGAAGAAGGCCTGGATCGCCTTGAAAAGTCTCATGGTTGGCGCAACGGCCAGGTTCAGGGGGCCGATGCACCGCTATGAAACCACACCGGCACCGTGGATGCAAGCTCCAGATCCGGCTTGATCCGGCGCCTCGCCGGATCCGGGTCGCGCCCTCGAGCGCGACTCCAGCCGGATCCCTTCTTCCGTCGTATTCAAGACGGCTCGCGCCCGAACATGTATCGCCTTCCAGCCGCGGTTCGCCGGGGCCCCGGACCGAGCCGGCTCTGCCGATCGCGGGGGCTCCGGTCTTTTCCGGAACATCGCCCCGGTGGATCGGTCTTGATTCAGGCTTCCGGGAGGTGATGACATGTCCGGGTCGACCGATCTGACCTGCGTCCTGATGCTGGATCCGGCAGCAGAGCTCGTGAAGCCCGGCCACCAGTTCAAGGCGGTGTTCAACGAGCGGGGCATCGTCGTGGCCCCGGGGTCGAGCCAGCACAACACACTCAGGGCGCCGGGGATCTGCTACGAGCACGACCACAAGGGGAACGCCTTGGCCGCCATGATCTACGCCGGCCGGCTCGAGATCCGGGGCCACTCGGCGTTCCCGCCGGAGAGGGTCCGGGGGCTCCTCGTCCGCATCTCCAGGCTGCCCGGGCTGGTGGCGCTCAGGGGGCTGGAGGTGCTCTACCGCGGCCAGCGGCTGGGACGATTCGGCGACCTCTCGCAGGCGGCCGGCGCACCGTGACCGGGTCGGGCGGGCTATCCGGAGAGCCGGGTCGTGCCCGAGGGGGGGAATGGCGCTTCACAGCCCTGACGGGCGAGGGATTCTCCGCTGTGGGGACATGACGTAGAGCTGGTCCCCGGCAAGCCCATCAGGTTTTTCTTCGCGTAGCACGCACGAAGCTGTCGGCAGCTGATCACGGCTGGACGGCACGGGCCTTCTGACAGTCGCCTCGAGAACCGATCGCCCGCCCGGGTGGACCGGACCAGGAGCACGCCGGGTCGATCCCCCGGGCAGACCTCCACTCGATAGGGGCCGCTGCCCGGACAGGTGCAATCCACCAGCGCTCCTGTCTCGGTGCAGTAGCAGGAGAGGTCGGTCCGCGCCGGGAGCTCGGAGAAGACCAGCCCATCATCGACAACCCCGGCTGTGGTCAGGAGGAGCCCCTGGCTGCTCTCGACCGGGGTCGGCCCGGGCAGAGCTGGCGGAGCTTCAACGGCCACTAGGCGTAGGCGCACCACCGGTCGCTGACCAAGATGCCGCCCGCCTTCCCGAGGAGACGGATGGCGACCCCCTTCCCCCGGGAGGCGCGGACCATGAAGACGGTCACGAAGGCGGTGCAGGCGACCCACAGCCACGCCTTCGAGCGGCTGGGCCCTTCCGCCCAGCCCGACTCATCCGCGTGCGAACATCCTCGTTCAAGAGCTGAGCGAGCCTGGTGGCGCCGGCCAGGCCCGCTGGCCCGGCGCCGACGAAGAGGACGCCCACGTCGAGCTGGCTGTCGGCGTCACCCGAGGGAGTGGTGACGAACTCTCCAGGTTGAACGGGCGGTGGGAAGTCGGATGGCTTGATGTTGCGGACCTCGGGTCGTGGAAACGTTCGGGGCGAAGAGCCGCGCCATTGTATCATCTCCGCCCCGTGCCGCGGGCCTCAATCGCGGTGACGCCGCCGCGAACGCCTCGGAGGACGCGTGTCCTGCGGTTCAGGCGCCGGGGGGCCATCGTGGAGGAACTCGTGGAGTACCGATTGCGCCTCCGGATCGTCCCGAAGCTCCCGTTCGCGGTCGTCCGATGAGAAGACCTCTGCTGCGGTGTCCATCAGCAGTATTCCGGCCTCGCGAAGGTCGCCCCGGTTCCTGAGCAGCTGCGCGAAGAACAGCCGGGCCGGCACACAATGAGGATCGATGTCGAGAGCCTTCTCGAGCTGTTTCCTGGCCGGGGTGGCCAGCCGCAACCAGAGGTAGAGGCGGCCGACCCGGGCAATGGTCCGGGCGTCGCGGGGATTGCGGACGAGCTCCTCTTTGAGGAGAGCCCACTGCCTGATGGGCGTCTGGGGAGAGCCATCGTCGCTGGCGACCACCTCGGCCTCGACCACCGAGGAGCTCGGGTGCTCATGGCCGTGGATCGGCAGTGCGCGTGGGAGCGTGTCAAAGGGATGCTCGGCGTACACGTAGTCATCGATCGTCAGGCAGCGTGGACAGGTCACGGGCTCCTCGATCCTGAACTCGAAGCTGTGGAGCGCTCCGATGAGGGCCAGCTCCACGCGAAGCCCGGGTGAGTAGCTGGCCCACTCGTCCGGAAACGACACCAGGCGTCTGGCGAACCAGGGGAACACCACCCCGCACCGTGCGCACTGCAGCACCACTGGCGCGCTCGCTCCGGGTGCCCCGTCCTCGAGCCACCGGAGCGCATCCTGGAATGATGCCATCGAGTGTACGAAACGGACTTCCCGCTGTCTGATCGCCTCCGGTCCCCACCAGCACCCGGCGAGCGCCATCGCACCCGACAGGTAGAGTGCCAGGCCGATCCAGAGGGTATACCCTGCAGGGCCCGCATCGAACGGGGAGGGGAAGCCGATGACGCGCTTGATGAACCCGAGCCCCACCAGCACAGCGCCAAACAGCATGGCCGTATGCATCGGCACTTCTCCGACGACGCCGGGTGCGAAGAGAAAGGCGCCGATCACCACGCTCGTGCCCAGGGCAAGGTGGCCAAAGGTGGCGCACTCTGCCGGCAGTGCCAGCGCGATGACGACGAGACCCGCGAGGGCCAGCAAGCGCCCGCCCAAGCGGAGGTAGTGGAGCGGTACGCCGACATCGAAGCCCGGATCGGCCTCCAGGCGCCGGACGAGCGCCTTGCCCAAGTCCTCCTCGCGGTGGTGCTCAGCCTCGGAGGGCTCGTCCGCGTCGCAAGCGTCGCGGCCGAGCCGGGCGGCATCGATCGAGATGGGGGGCCCTTCGCTTCGCTCATTCCGCCCCCCAAACCCCCTTCGGGCTCGCCCTCCGGGCTCGCCGTCCGCGCGGTCTTTTGGGTGCTCCGGACCCGGTTCGACTTCGCCTCGACCATCCTCCAGAGTCTGCTCGTCCAGCGGCGGCATCAATTGCGCCTTGTCGTCGTCGGCCGACGAAGTGTCACCTGTGCGGCGTCGAGGTCGCCGGTCTGATCCCCTGGGTCGTCTCATGTTACCTCAGAGTAGGGTATGGGCACGCCGACTTCAAGTCAGCCAACCGGACCGAGAGGCAGTACTCCTCGTGGCCCGGAGCCGCAGAGCCTTGGCAGGCTCACTCCGCCTGACCTACCTCGGACTTTGCCCTGATCCTGGTCTACCTCCCCGGGGCCTTGCTCCCCACGAGGAACCTGGCCAGGAACTGGAAGGTGAGCAGGCTCGCCAGATCCTGGTTCTCCTTCTTGTTGAACCCGTGCCCTTCGTTCGCCGCGACCACGTACCACGCCTCCACCTTGTTGGCCCTGAGCGCCTTCACGATCTGCTCCGCCTCGCTGGCCGGGACGCGCGGATCGTTGGCTCCCTGGATGCAGAGGAGCGGAGACCGGATCCGGCTCGCCTGGGTGAGCGGCGAGATCCGGGTGAGGAACTTCCGCACCTCTGGGTCCCTCTCGTCTCCGTACTCGGCCCGCCTCAGGTCGCGGCGGTAGCCCTTGGTGTTCTCCAGGAACGTCACGAAGCTGGAGATGCCCACCTCGTCGACGCCGGCCCGGATCCGGTCTGCGTAGTGGACCATGCTCGACAGGACCATGTACCCCCCGTAGGAACCGCCCACCACGGCCACCCGGCCCGGGTCCAGCTCGGGCCGGGTGGCGATCCAGTCCAGGAGAGCCCCGATGTCCTTGACCGAGTCCTCTCTGAGCTTGACGTCGTCGAGCATCAGGTAGCCCTTCCCGTACCCGCTGGATCCGCGCACGTTGGGGGCCAGCACGGCGACCCGGAGCTCCTCGAGAAACGAAGCCCGCGTGGGGCTGAACGTGGGTCGCCACTGCGATTCGGGCCCTCCATGGATGGCGACGATCACCGGGTGCCGCTCCCCGGGCCTGAGGTCCCGGGGCCGGAAGTAGAAGAGCGGCAGCTGCCTGGGCTTCCCGCTCACCTGGTCGAACGTCGGGTAGGTGACCAGCTCCGGCTCCACCCAGGTGGACGAGTCCAGTCCGCCCACCTCGCTCCTGGTCCATCGCGTGACCTTGTTCGTCGTCAGGTCCAGGGTGAACGCGTCGGTGGGGATCGTGGGTGACGTCTGGGTGAAGGCGAGCCGCTTGCCGGTCGGGTCGAACCGGAGCGACTCGATCAGACCGCGGGGGAGCGGGGCGGGCGACAGCTCTCGCCCGGTCTGCGCGTCCATCACCGTGAGACGGCTCACGCCTCCCTCGTTGACCGTGAACGCCAGGTGCTGTCCGCCTGGCGACAGCCGTATCTCCTCGACATCCCAGGGGATGTGCGCCGTGAGCCGTCTCTCCGGACCGGGCCGCTCGATCCGCACGAGCTCCCGGAACTGTCCGTGGCGATCGGACGTCACGAAGACCGACCTCCCGTCCCTGGCCCAGCGGGCGTTCCGGAAGGCGACCTTCGGGCCCGGCGAGGCCGGAGCGACCAGGGTCCGCCGGCCCGATGCCAGCTCCACCTCGTGGACGGACGACTCGTTCACGGAGATGTACTCCACGGCCAGCACCCTCGATCCGTCGGGTGAGACGTCCTCGATCCTGAAATCGCCCTTCACCTGGCAGACCAGCTTGCGGGACCCCGGGTCGCGGGGGTCCATCGTCCAGATGTCCAGGTCCACGCCGTTCCTGGCGTTCGAGGTGAACGCCAGGACCCGACCGTCCGCGGAGAGCTCGAAGGTGGCGTGGCGGCTCTTCCCGTCGGTCAGCAGAACCGCCCTTCCGGACTTCAGGTCGAGCCGGCACAGCTGATAGTCCTCACCCCCACCCTCGTCCTTGCTGAACACGGCGAAGGGGCTGTCGGCGTCGCGGCTGACCAGCACCCGCCCCACCGGCTCGTCGAAGAACGTGAGCTGGTGCCGGGCGCCCATGGGCATGTCGAGCCTGTGGAGCTGGGAGGTGTCGGCGAACCGGGTGGTGATGTACAGCGAGCTCCCGTCGGCGGCCCAGTCGCGCACGTGGGCGCCCCGGGACGACAGGTACGGCTGCAGCCTGGTCTTGAGGGCGCGGTCCGGCACCGGCGCCCCGTCGGGAGCGGTTCGACGGGAGCCGGTGCGCCGCGGTGGCCGGGACCAGGCGGGCTCCGACACCAGGGCGATCAGGCCGAGCAGCACGAGGACCGTCTTCACCGTTCGCATGGGTCTTCTCACTCCTTGGTCCGGGGTATCCAGTAGACGCGACCGGCCACGGTGACCGGGGTCAGCCCCCTCGATTCCAGCTGCTGACCCGTGAGCCCGAGGTAGGTGAAGTGGGGCAGATCCGACGGCACGGTCTGGTGCCATCCGTGCCTGGCCAGGATCTCCCGGACCGACCGCTGGTCGAACTGGACCACGTCCAGCGCCAGCATGGTGTGGTGCTGCGACGCGCCCGGCGGCGCCACGGAGTGGAGGATCGTCTTCTCGAACCCGGTGGCGAAGTGGAGCCCGCCGGCCTCCTCCTTCAGCACCAGCCGGACCTGCGTGCCGATCGGGGCTTCCAGGATCTCCCGGGCCCGCTGCGACGAGAGTCGCCCCTTGCGCTGCCAGTGAGCCACCGCCGGTCCGACCCTGGCCGCCCAGAACTCGCTCGCCTGCCGGTAGGAGCGTCGAGAAGCGCCCTCCTTGCCCCGGGCCGTGATGGTGAGGCCCCTGGCTCCGGCCTCGACGAGCGCGTTCCGGAGAGCCTCGGCAGCAGGCCGTTGCAGCTCGGCCACGACGTCCCCGAGCCGGACCCGCTCGGTCTTCACCGTGGCCTGCCAGCGCTCCAGCGCCGCTGGGTCGGGGAACAGCACCACCGGCGGCAGGTCCACGGAGGCGGCGGCGAAGACCGAGCCGTACTCGGCCAGGAGCCGGCGCGCCACGGGGTCGCCGTCCACCTCGATCCCGTGAGCCCTGACCATGTTCAAGAAGACCGGATCGAGAGCCGGCGCTCCGACCGGACTGGAGGCTCCGACGCACCCGGCGGTCAAGGCGGCGCAGGCCGCGGCCGTGACCAGCAGCTTCAAGAAGCCGCCCCACCCGCTCCGGCCGCCTTCGGCAAGCGGCGGGGAAACGCCTCCAGAGCGGCTCGCAGGGTCTCCATGGCGTCTTTCAGGTCGTCCAGCTTCAGGACGTAGGCGATCCGCACCTCGTCCAATCCGCAACCCGGCGTGGCGTAGAACCCCGAGCCCGGGGCGACCATGACGGTCTTGTTGTCCTTCTGGAAATCGGTGAGGAGCCAGCTGGCGAACTCGTCCGCGTCGGGCACCGGCAGCCGGGCCATGGTGTAGAACGCCCCCTCGGGACAGCGGGAGAAGACGCCGGGGATGCTGTTCAGCGACTCGTGGACCAGGTCCCTGCGGCGCCGGTACTCGTCCCGGGTGGCGTCGAAGAAGCTGGCCGGCAAGAGGTGTCCCGCGGCGGCCAGCACCTGGCCCATCGTCGGGGAGGACAGCCTGGCCTGGGCCATGTACAGGCAGGCCTGCATCAGGTCCTTGCGGCGAGAGACGATGCAGCCGACCCGGGCCCCGCAGGCGGAGAACCGCTTGGAGATCGAATCCACCACGATCACCCGGTCGGCCAGTTCCGCAAACGACAGGGCGGAGCGCGCGGTCTGGTCGCCGTAGACGAACTCCCGGTACACCTCGTCGGAGATCCAGAACAGATCGTGCTTCTTCACGAGGCCGGCCACCATCTCCACTTCGGCATCCGTGTAGACCGTGCCGGTGGGGTTGTTCGGGTTGCACAGCATGATCGCCTTGGTCCGGGGCGTGATCAGCTTCTCGAACTCCCGGGCCGCGGGCAGGTGGTAGCCGTCCTCCGGGTGGGTGGGCACGGGCACCACGGCGAGGCTCTGCTGCTGGGCCAGCGAGTAGTAGTTCGTGTAGAACGGCTCCGGCACGATGACCTCGTCGCCGGGGGAGCCGATGGCCGTGAAGGCGAACAGGATCGCCTCGGAGCCGCCGGTGGTCACGTTGATCTGGGGGCGCTCCAGGGCGAGGTCCAGCCGGCGATAGTACTCGAGGAAGAAGTCGAGGCAGTCCTTCTCGCCCTGGGACGGGCTGTAGGCCACCTGATCGCCGGAGAACGATCGCACGGCGGCCAGGAGCTCCGGAGGCGTCGGCAGGTCTGGCTGGCCGATATTGAGGTGATGGACCTTGACCCCCCTGGCCTTGGCCTGCTCGGCCATGGGAACCAGCTTGCGGATCGGTGACGGCGGGACTGCGCGAGCCCGGGGCGAGATGTCGGGCATGGATGGACGCCTCCTTCGAGATGTCAGGCGGGTCGGGTGAGGCCACTGGGCCCCACAGCTTACCTCTTCAGGTAGCGTTTCACCAGGTCCTGGATCCTGGTGGGCGGGCGCAGCGGCCCGGGCGCGCCGCGGGAAGGCCCATCGGCGCGGGCCAGCGTCGGCATCGCCGGTGCCGCGGCCTCGGTCTCTTCCACGGCCGGCGGCTCCGCTCGCTGCTCCTCCGGCGTCATCACCCGGATCGCCGCGGGCCTGGCCGGGGTCGATGCGGCGGCAGGCGACGGGTTCAGGTTGATCGACCCGGTCTGGACGGCCACCGGGTCGCCGGTCTCGCCGCCGGACCGCGGCGCCGCTTTCACCACGATCCGGACGACCCTGGCCGGAGCGCCAGGCTCCCGGACGACCTCGTAGGTGTCTCTGGGAAGGAGCTTCCCGAGAGCTCTCTCGAGGGTCAGGCCTCGGAAGCTGGCGGTGATCGGGTAGTCGGCACCCAGGTCCAGGCGGACCGGGATGGCGGTCTGCCGGGCGAACTCCAGGAAGAAGATGCTCACCGGCACGTCCTGGCAGGTGACGGAGAACAGGCCGAGCCTGTACGCGATGGCGAGGCCTTGGGTGGCCCCGGTCGGTCTGGTCTCTTCCGAGTGCACCGGGCCAGCGAGGGCGAGTCCGAAACAGAGAACGGCGAGAACGAGAGTCTTGATCTTCATCTGCAACAGGTCCCCCTGCTCCATCATCGTCGGACGCCTCGAGGCTCTCGGGCGCTCGCGTGGACGGTGCGCGGACTGCCCGCGCACCCGCCGGTGGGGTTGGCCCCACCACCCTGGCGAGCCCGGCCATGCTCGGGTCCGTCCGGTCTACCGACCGCAGCGTCTCCTGGCCGGCCGTGGCCCCTTCTACCGGAGCAGGGTCGGAATGTTACCATGACCCGGCCGGTCCGGTCAGCATGGTTCTCCGATGGGGCTCCGCGGCCCGCGCCATCGGGAGGGAGTGTGATATACTGATCGGTCTCCTCGACCGGGGGGTTCTCATGTAAAGGAGTCGATCCATGCGCGCTGCGGTCTCGACGATGCTCCTGCTGGGCCTGTCCACCTTCCTCGACGCCGCGCCCCCCCCGCCGGCAGGTCGAGCCACGGCGGTGGGCGCAGGCTTCCCGGCCATGGAGAAGTTCATCATCAACGCCCAGTACCGCGGCGTCGCCACCAAGTCGTTCAAGAACCTGGGAAAGGGCACGGTCAGGTACCAGCATACGGGCGCCGGGCAGTTCGGCCTGGGAATCATCAGCTCCCTCAGCAATCCCGAGAACGGCGAGAAGTACAGGCTCAACGTCGAAGGGCGCTTCCGGATCAGGGGCCGCGCCATCGAACGGATCGAACAGCGACTCGATCTCAACGAGCAGGCGCGCCGCTACGAGAACCTGGTGACCCACAACTTGCCGTTCGTCTACATCGCCGGGTCTCCAGAAGGCGCGCATGGTCAGCGGGACCAGCAACATCGTGTTCAGCCTGGTCATCGACCGCTCCGAAGAGGCGACGTCCGGGCGTGGCAAGGGCGAGTAGCGCGGGTCGTCGATGAGCCACCGCGTCGACGGCGGCCTCGCCCGAGCGAGAGTCTCTTCGCGCGGTTCTCTCCTCGCGGTCTGGGGGCGACGGCTCCGCTCCGAGGCGGCCGACGAGATTCTACTCGACGAGGTTCTTCTTGAAGAACTCCGTGACCCGGCGGGCGTACTCGGCCGGCTCCTTGGTGCGACTCTCGATGTGTCCGGCCCCCGCGACCACCCAGACCTGCTTCGGCCCCTGGGCCGCCGCGGCCAGGATGGTCGTGTGCTCCGCCAGGATGTTCCCGTCGGCGTCGCCGTGGATGAAGAAGATCGGTCTCGGCCCGATCCGCTTGACCCACCCCGTGACGTCCCACAGGCCCGGAGAGAGCCCGGAGGCCAGCCGGTAGGCCACCATGGCGAAGACGTAGCAGTAACCGTCCAGGTGAGGCGGCGTCACCTGGGAGATGCGCCACCGGGCCTGGCTGGTCAGCGACGAGAACGCCGAGTCGGCCACCACGCAGGCGACCTCGGGGCAGAGGCTCGCCGTGCGCAGCGCCGTCACCGCCCCCATGGAGAACCCGTGAAGACCTACCTTCTGACCGGCGTGTTCCTTTCTTCCGAGGACGTACCTGAGATACGTTCTCGCCTCCTCGGCCTCGTGGATGCCGAAAGTGACCAGCGCCGGTCCGCTCTCGCCGTGCTGCCGGAAATCGAACGTGAGAACTCCGAATCCCGCATCCCGCAGAAACCGGGCCTGGGCCAGGTGCTCACCTCTGTTGCCGACATGGCCGTGCAGAACCAGAACGGCCGGGGCAGGGGCCTTCGGCGGCGGCATGTACCAGCCCTTGAGCGGCACCCCGTCCTCACCTGTGAGGTCCACCCTCTCGCTGGGCATGCCGTGGCTTTCGGGCGAGTCGACCACCCGTGTCCGCCCCGGATAGCACTGGATCTTCACGAAGACCAGGCCGAAGACGACCCCCGGCGCCAGGACGATGATGAGAATCAATCCCAGCATCCTGGCCATCGTGATCGGACCGGCGAACAGTCGACCGGCGGTTCCGGCGCGCCGCCCTGGGCGTCCCTGCATCAGCATCGTGATCTCCTCTCGGTCCCGGGACCGCTGGAGGCGCTCGGTCCCCGGTGGAAGCAGCCCATTATATATGAAGGCGCCGGCGCCCGGTCGCGCTCGAGCGTTCGAGGGTCTTGACAAGATCCGGTCCTGGCCGGATTATTCTGACTCTTTCTTCAGGTGGGGGGAGGAGCTGGAATGATGATCCCAGAGGGAAGCTACGTCACCACCATGCTCGACGGGACGATCAAGCAGATCAACCCCCTCACCGGCACCGAGGTCTGGTCCGTGCCGGGCCGCGGGGCCAAGCCCGCTCCCAACGTCGAACAGCCCCTGGCCAAGCGTCTCGAGCCCAGGCCCGATTCGGTTCCAGAGGACTACTGCAACTTCTGCGAGTCCCGCTACTGGGCGACCCCCGCCGAGAAGGCCCGTCTGATCTGGGACGGACGGAGCTCCCGGGTGCTTCACAGGCTGCTGCCCAGGGAGGTCCGGCAGACCGTGGCGCTCTTCCGGCGGATCCCGAATCTGTTCGAGATCGTGACCGTGGACTACTGGAAGAAGAACTACGCCTATCAGCTGAGCTCGGAGAACCGGGCGTGGCGAGACCGCTATCTGGCCGACCCGGACGGTCGGGCCCATGTCATGTCGATCATCGAGACCAAGCTCCACCACCTGGGCCGGACGCCGGAAGAGGTGGCCCGGATCCCCGAACCGGAGAAGCTGGAGATGGCCGACGCCTTCTTCGGTGGATGCCACGAGCTGATCATCGCCCGGCGTCACTTCAAGCCCGGCGCCCAGTTCGACAGCGAGCTGGTCTCCTCGGGAGAGCTGTGCCCGGTGGAGCACGAGGCGTACTTCCGGTTCACCGTGGACGCCGTCGAGGGGATCTACGCCTCCAACCCCTACGTCCGCTACGTGGCCGTGTTCCAGAACTGGCTTGCGCCGTCAGGGGCCACCTTCGACCATCTCCACAAGCAGCTCGTGGGGCTGGACGGCTGGGGGAGCCACCTGCGGGCCGAGATCGAGACGCTCCGCCGCCGCCCGAACCTCTACAACGAGGCGGTGGTCAACCTCGCCAAGTACTCCTCCCGGATGATCGCGGAGAACGACCACGCCGTGGCGTTCGCCGACATCGGCCACCAGTACCCGACGATCGCCATCTTCTCCAAGAGCCGGCACCTGCGGCCCTCGGAGCACAAGCCGGAAGAGCTCCGGGGCGTCTCCGACCTGGCCCATGCCTGTCACGCCGCGGCGGGCAGCGGGATCTCGTGCAACGAGGAGTGGTACTCCGCCCCCCGCGACTCGATCGACAGGGTGCCCTGGCACATCTACCTGAAGTGGCGGATCAACACTCCTGCCGGGTTCGAGGGCGGCACTCGCATCTACATCAACCCCATGACGCCGTTCGAGCTGAGAGACCGGATGGTGCCCCGCCTCTACGAGCTCAGATTGCTCGGCAAGATCCGGAACATCCGCATCGCCGAGGAGTGCTCCATCGAGCCGAACGTCCTCCAGTTCTACCGCGCCTGACCGCCGCTCGAGCTCGCTCTTCGGCGGCAGCCGGTCTCGGCGGCGTTGTCCGCTCGGTGACGGGAGACCCCGATCTGGCCCCGATCTTGTATGTCGGGGCGTCGTCGACCGTCGGCCGGGTCCGTGGCCCGGGAACGGCTCGGGCCCTTGACAAACACCGGGTTGACATCTCCCGCCCCATCGTCAGAATTTACGCATCCTGTTTTCGACCAGAGCACAGTCTCCCCGGCGATTGGCCCGGGGATTCGAGAAGAAACGCGGAGATTGAATCGTGAAAATAGCTGCAATCGCAAGCGCGGTGATCATCATGGCGGCGACCCTGCCGGTCGACGCGGGACCGCTGTTCTCGCTGGATCCCCGGCTCTCCAAGCCGGTCATCCGGACCATGAGCAACACCACGGCGGCCCGGGCGCACAAGGTGGTGCTCACCAAGGAGTTCCTCGCCAAGGAGCACCTGTACTACTTCGCCGTCACCGCCACCTCGGAGGCCTCCATCGATATGGGGATCCTCTCCGAAGTGGTCCTGGTGAAGCACGTCGTGGAGGCCGATGAGGTCAAGTTCCTGAAGGCCAAGTCGAGCGGCAACCCGGAAGAGGACCTGGTGGCCTCGTTCAAGGTCAAGTCGGTGGGCGACAAGATCGAGGTCGACCTCTCCACCGAGATGGGCATCCGGCTCGAGGGCGGCGTCTACAAGGCCGCCGCACCGGCCCGGACCCAGGACGTCGACAGCCGTGCGGATCGCCTGGCCTACACCCAGGTGTTCGAGCTCACCAACGAGCAGCCCGAAGTCGAAGGCGCCCCGGCCAAGGTCAGCCTGGGCCTGAGGTTCTTCCTCCTGGAGAGGGACAACCCCGGTTACAGGGCCAGGGCCTACCCGGAAGCCGATCGCCATCGCCTCGGGTTCTTCACCCCGGCCCTCTTCGCCGGCGGCATCGGCCAGCCGGCCCAGCCTGACGACTACCTGCTCCGCCGGGATGTCCGCAAGCCGGTCGTCTACACCCTCCACCCGAACATCCCCGAGAAGTTCCGCCCCGCCATCACCCGCGGCATCCTCGGCTGGAACAAGGTCTTCAAGGCGGTGCTGGGCGTGGAGCCGGTCCAGGTCGTCCAGGGTACCGACCCCAACGTGGTCCCGGGCGATCCGGACGTGAACATCGTCTACTGGTTCCCCGCCGACGTTCCCAAGATGTACCTCGGGCAGGCGCACCCGATAGCGGACCCGCGGACCGGCGAGGCGTTCTGCAGCTACATGCTCTTCTCCCAGGCGGAGATCGAGAGCGCGGTCGGCACCACGATCATGGGTCTCAAGATCGACGTGGCCAAGGACGCCGCCGAGAAGGCCCACGGCCACAGCATCGCCACGGTGCAGCTGGGGCGGGGAGCTCGCCGGGCCCTGTCTCTGCTGTCCCACCGCTGCCACATCGACAGACCGCCGGCCACCATCCTGTCCACGGAGCTGCCGTCCCCCGAGACGGTGCTGGCCCGGACGATCGACTGGACGATCCCGCACGAGGCGGGCCACAGCCTGGGGCTGCGGCACAACTTCAAGTCCACCACGGACCTCAAGAACATCCAGGACGGTCAGTTCTGCGCCACGGTGATGGAGTACCTGCCGCCGATGAACGCCCCGACGGAGCCGCAGGGTTACGACTACAAGGCGATCGCCTACGGCTACGACGGCAAGTGTCCCGCCGAGTTCGAGAAGGACTACGCGTACGGCACCGACGAGGACAAGATGCTCGATCCGGACACCAACACCTACGACGTGGGCGAGCCGCTGAGCTACCTGACCGGTCACTGGAGGAGCATCCGCCGGGCTCGACCGACCGTGGAAGAGCTGGCCGATCCGGGCCTCTACCTGGGCCTGCTCGCCTCTGCGGTGGACCCGCTCGTCAAGTTCACCTACGTTCCCGACGATCCCCGGCACCCCAAGGCCGTGGAGTTCATGGTCGGCGTGATCAGCGATCAGGGCAGCGTTGCAGCCACCGCCGGCGGCAACGGTGGGACCACCTCGACCGCTCCGGTGGAGGAGTTCATCTACACGAAGAACCTGATGGAACGTGCGGCCCTGATGCGGGTGTTCGGCGGCATGCCCCGGGGAGCCCCGGTGGCCCCAGAGGCTGGCAAAAAGATCGTCGAAGCGCTGGAGAGCACGTTCGTCGACGCCCCCAAGAGCGACCTCTTCCTGGTCCGCATCCTGGCGTTCAAGGCGCTGCTCTCGTTCGGCAAGGCCGGCAAGCTGGCTCTGGTCGACGGCGCCAAGAAGATCATCGCCTACGCCCAGGCCAACCCGCAGGCGCCGACGCTTCAGCAGGAGGTCATGCTGCTGACGCTCGTCAAGGCGGCGCTCCAGCCGCCGGCCGCGCCGCCGGCCGCCAAGCCCTGACAGGCGTCGCCCCCCCGACCGATTCGACCCGGCCCGCCCCGGCAGGCCGGGTTCTTCTTTCCTCGGGCCGGACCGCGCAGGGCCCCGGAGGCAGAGTCACCGGGCCTCGCTCCCGCGCGACAAGGAAGCGAGGACCCGGGGAAGGTGGAAGGCCCGGTCGACCCGGCTGACGATCCCTCCGGGCTGGCCGGCTCCGCCGGGACTCGGCCGGGGGGCCGGGGGGCACGAAGCCAGGGGTGATGAGGCCGAGGGGCCGGCGACGGCTCGATGCCGGAAGCCTGCTCTGACCGAGCGGCGCAAGAAGACCACCACGCCCGTGCCGAGGCGGCAGGAGCCAGGGGCCTGGAGCCAGGAGCCAGGGCACGCGCCAGGGCAGCGAGCCGGGCCCGGCGAGGAGCCAGGGGGTGGGCTACTTCATCCTCAGGACCTGACCGGTCGAGGCGTCGACGTCCACGTCGTAGCTCATGAAGAACAGGAGGGTGGCCTTGGTGCCCGGCATGATCTTCACGCGGAAGATGTGAGGCGGGCCCTTGACCTCTTTCACCGAGATGACCTCCGCGGCGACGCCGTTGGCCCCCAGCTTGGGGCGGGCGTGGTCCAGGGCGATCTTCTTCGCCTGCTCCTGAGAGAGACCACCGGCCACCTGGGATGCCGTGGCCGCGGCGACCGGCGACTCCTGGCTCTCTCCGAGCGCCTCGCCGACCCGGGTGAGGAACCCCTCCTGCTCCAGCACCTTCACCGCCTCGAGAACCTTGGCGTTCTGCGACTCGGCGGCCAGACCCTTGATGACCCGGGCAACGTCCCTGGAGCTCCCTGCGTACAGGTCGCCACGGGCGGCGAAGACGACCGAGATGCCGAGCAGCAGGGCGACGGTCCTGGACATGGTGGCCACCTCTTCTTGTGCGGGCCGAAGACGAGATCCGAGAAGGTACTCATGAATTATCAGGAATTCAGCGACCGCCGTCAATCCACCAGAGCCATCGCTTCAAACCATAGAGCGTGCTTGGACTGCGAAACGGCACGGGATCTGGGTTTGTTCCAGTTCGCGTGGAAGGCCACCGGAATGGAGTAGTGCTTCTTGGGCTCTACCCGCTGCTTTTCGGCCTCGTGCCCGCCCGAGGTCCGCATCCACACTGCAACCGCCCGTTGGCACGTGGGTTGCTTCGAAACTCATACCCACTCCTCAAATGGCTCCAGAAGGTCGTTCGCGGTCGCCCACCGCCTCGCGGCGGGCGATCTTGCAGGCGGAAACGAAGGTGCATGACCAGCACC
>JACQZM010000032.1:0-6365 GCA_016213885.1 Candidatus Rifleibacteriota bacterium
GCCTCCCGGGCGAGTGCCCGGCTCCGGGTCAGGGCGCCGACACCGGGAACGGCGTTCCGGCGGCCGCCGACTGCGATCAGCGCCAGCTGAACGTGATGCGTCCGAAGGCGCACAGCCGGCCCTGGTAGCGAACGAAGTTCAGGTCCATCTCGCCGGTCGCCGGCTTCTGGCCCTTGGGCACGCAGACCTGGACCAGACAGGCCTTCAGCGACACGGGGCGGAACCCCTTGTGCCAGGGGAGAGGGAGCCGGATGTGGGAGTCGTCCCTGGTCACCGTGATGATCTGCGGCGCCTCATCGGGGCAGAAGCACCCGGCTTCGATCGTCATCGTGAAGCAGCTGGCGGTGAACGACCTGGTGCCCACGGTGACGCCCAGGGTGACCTCCCGTCGCTGCCCTTCCCACTTGCCGAGCTTGTTCTTCAGAAGGCGGTGCCGGTAGTAGTGGGTCCAGTTCACGGGCTGCCCCCTCCGGGCCACGCAGAAGCAGCGGCCGTCGAGACTGCCGAGCTCCGCTCGCTCGCGGGGGGTCAGAGGAGGATGGGCGACGTGAGAGACGCTGAAGTGCATCACGTTCAGCTGGCGCTGATCGCAGTCGGCGGCCGCCGGAACGCCGTTCCCGGTGTCGGCGCCCTGACCCGGAGCCGGGCACTCGCCCGGGAGGCAGCCGTTCACGGCAAAGCCCTGGCCGCTCGCCATGGGCGTCCAGTGGGGGGCGAACTCGACGGGGCGAACGCGCACCCGATGCGAGCAGTTGGGCTCGCCGCACGCCCAGGCCGTCGAGGCTGCCGCGAGCGCCGCAAGGGCGATCATGCAGAGCGCCTTGATCGCTCCCGCTTTCCGCCCGTTCCCTGAGTCTCTTCTCATCTTCTTCTCCTTGTTCGGTCTCGCGATCCGCCTCGTCTCCCCGCGGTTTCCTCAGCAACAGGTGTGCCCGGACCGTGACCGACCCACGCCGACCCCGCTCCTCGAGCCGATCTTCATCGTTGGAGCAGCCCGGACAGACTCCGACGGGCGTCGAGCAGGGCGAAACGAATCCCGGGGCGCTACAGGGCTGAACGCTGATGGGAAGCCGACGTCTGGGGATTCGACGGTGTTGTCGAAGAAATCGACACAAGAGGCGGGAAGAAACCAGGAGGCGCGACGAGGAGAAGGACGACGTCGCGGGCGTCCTGGCGAGCTATCGCTTGGCACCGCCGGGAATGACCATGTGGAAGCCGCATGTGACGACCTTGCCGTTCTTCCATTGAAAGAAGCCGAGCTTGTCCGCCACCGGGTCCACGACCAGCGCCACCTGCCACGGCAGGTTGAAGAACCCCTGATGGATGAACATGTCCATCCCGGAGAGGAAGATCCCGAAAGACGGATGGGTGTGGTGCCAGCCGACGAGGAGGGCGTCCGGGTACTTCTGCTCCTTGATCACGCCGATCTCGTGCCACGATTCGTGGGTGAACTTGAACGAGGCCGACCGCGACTCGCCCAGCCGGGCGGCGATGTAGGCGTCGATCGTCACGTAGGGCTTGCCGTTCCAGCTGAAGTAGCCGCCCACGAGCACTCCACCCAGCTCGCGGGACAGGTTCGTCTTCGAGTACTCGGTGATCTCGATGAGGATTCTCTTGTTGATGAAGATGTGATGGTCGTCCGACCCGACCCGCCCGAATCTCTTCAACTGGTACTTCTCGGGCTGGTCGAGCGGGCTCTTGGACGTCACCGGCTTGGTGATCTTGACCCTACTCATCGCCTATGTACATCACGTCATCGGCCGGCTTCTCCCGGTCGTCGGCCGGACCGCTGTCGTTGTCGATGAACAGGACATCTTCGTCCGATTTCGGTGCGCGCTTGGGTTCCACGGCAGCCTCGGTCGCCTTGGCCGCCGGCCCGATGTCGGGCGGCTGCACCAGCCCGGCCTGCACCTTGTCTCTCAGCGAGCGGCTGTCCAGCGGGAACCTGTACTGCTGCTGCCGCTCGACCCATCGGGCCGCCTTGTAGTTGTAGGGGCTCTTCACGTCGAAGTTCGCGTAGCGCAGCATGTCCCACAGCATCTCGCACAGCTCGTCCAGGTTCAGGCTCGGCACCCAGTGCGTGCTGTAGCCGCCGAGGCAGACCTGGCCCAGCGCCGAGATGTTCGGGTGGAACAGCGGGGTCTTCCACTTGAGATCGGGCTTGGATCGGGGATAGTTCACGCCCAGGCGGATCTCCACCTGGTGGAACTCCTGGATCGCCACGTTCTCGCTGTTGGGCGGCTGCATCAGGCCTTTGCCGCGGAAAGACACGATGTAGCGCGTTGGTGGGGAGTCCAGGCACTCGAAGTCCAGAATGGAGCTCTGGACCTTCAGACGCTCCATGGCCTGGAAATCGGATCTCAGGCGCCTGTCCCGCGGCGATTCGTACATCCTTGAAGCTCCCTCTCCAGGTGCCCTAGCGGACCTGGTCTCCAGCGACGATCTCCGGATAGACGATCAGGTGGTCGCCGTCCTTGATATTGGCGTCCATGAGAGTCTGGTCTTCAAGGAGCCGTTTTCCCCCCTCCTTGTGATCCAAGCTGTAGCTCATCGGCGTCCCATCGGGACTGGTGACCGGGAGCTTCATCTTGGTGATGATCTGCGGGATGATCTTGCGAACCTGGACGTTGTCCGAGATCACGGCCTGTACGCTCTTTGCGCCGGTCTGATCCAGAAACGTCACCTTGACACCCTTTTTCTCCTTCTCAGCCATCGTGCGAAATGACCTCCAGGGACGCGGAGGGCCGGAGTCACGCCAGGGCGCGCTGCCGGTCCCCCTCGAGACGGAAGAAGCCCACGGAGGATCCGCCGGAGACCTTCACGATGTCGAAGGGCGGAACCCCTAGCTCGCAGAGGGTCTTCTTCCGGAAACGGTCCTCCAACATGATGTTGTAGACGATGTCGGTCTGGCAGACTTCGCCACACTCTTCACACTTGCCCTCGCCCAGACTCACTCGCATGACCGGCGCGAGCACCTCTCTCCTGATGTCGCATCGCGGACAGTTCAGGCTTACCAGGAGGTCCCTGTCGAGCTGGAGGGTCAGCTCGCCGGAAAGATGAGCGCGCACTGCGCCGAAGAGCTCCTCGACGGTGGTCTCCTCGGCAGAGAGCGGCAGCGGAACCGGCTCGGGGTACGACTCGTGGGACAGGCAGTCCTTCTTCCGCTGGAACGCGGTGGTGTAGAAGCTGCACGACTCGCCCGAGAAGACCATGGCGACTCCGCTCCGCACCTCCATCCCGTGGAGGATCTTCAGCGCCTCCTGGGTCTGGATCCCGGCCACGATCGACGAGATCGTCGGCGCCGTCGGTACCTTGCCCTGGAGGATGTCCTCGCGCTTGAGGAGCGGACAGGAGTACTTGAGGTTGATCAGCTTGTAGTCCATCTCCGACATCGCGCACTCGTAGCAGGCGCTGTCCGGAGGGACGAATACCTTCACCACGCCGGAGATCTCCTGGATGCCGGCGTCGACCCACGGCGTCCCGACCTTCCAGCAGCACCGGTTGACCCAGAGGCGCGCCTCTCGGTTGTCGAGACAGCCGATGACCACGTCCATCTCGGCGAACAGACCGAGCCCCAGATCCATGATGACGTCGCCGCAGATCCCCCTGACGTTCACGTCCGGGTTGATCTCGCGCATCATGCGCTTGGCCGCGTCGACCTTGAGGGTGCCCGCGTCGCTCGACCGGAACAGGACCGATCGGGTCAGGTTGGTGTCTTCGATCGTGTCGAAGTCGATGATCCAGATGTGACCCACACCCAGCAACGCCAGGTTCTTGAGGACCTCGTTGCCCAGGGCGCCGACGCCGACCACGAGCACCTTGGAGGCGGCGAGGCGCTCTTGCCTCCACCAGCTGATCAGCCTGAGCCTGGCGTACCGGTCGTCGTCCTTCAGCACGAACGTGTCGCTCGACCCGGCCTCCTGCGCCGGGGGTGGCGAGGACGGTCGAGCGTCTGCGGGGGCGGGCTTGGAGGGGTCGGCCTTCTTCTTCTGCTTCTTCACCGGGGCTCCAGAACGAGAAAGGATGAGGACGAGGACAAGGTAGCACCCGGTTTGCGGAGAAATCAAGCCACCATTGTCGGGATCTCCGGGAGCACGGTCGCTCCCCGGCCCGGGCGCATCAGGGAGAGGGTGCGCCGGAAGACGCCCGGGCAGGTCGGGTCCGACCCAGGGGCCGATGCTCAAGGTTGGCGGGAAGCTGTCGATAGAGAAGATGTAGGCAGGGGATGCTGTCGTTCGGACGGGTCATGTCCGTCGGGCGGCAGGTCCGCCGCGCGGTCGTCCGGGTAACGACCGCCGGGGAATCTGCCTTGGACAAAAGGACTGTCAGATGAATCGCCTGGTCATCGCCGGTTTCACCGCCATCGCTTTCCTGCTCGGTGAGGTGTCGGTGCTGAGGGCTGAGGCGGATTACTCAGAGTCCTCCGCATCGACCGAATCGTCAGGCTCCGGGGGCAAGCTGTCCAAGAAGAGACCCTCCGGGAAGTCCAAGCGTCGCGCCCGAGCAGAGGTCCGTGGCGACGAGGAGGACTCCGGCTCCCGCAAGGTGTGGACCGAGAACTCGACGGCCAGGATCAAGACGATCTACGACGAGCAGGGCAACGTCGTGTACCAGAAGGCCTGGGACAAGAAGACCGGCAATGAAGTGCCGGTCGGCGAATCCGGCGAGGAGCCCGGCTCCGAGGTGGCCAGGGACCTGAGGCTGGGCGACGCCTCGGAGGCCAGGCCGTACGGCAGGCTCAGGCGCGAGGAGGACGGCGACTACGGGGAGCGGCGCTCGAATCCGAGGCCGCAGTACAAGAACCACAACCTGCACCACTACGGCCCGGACCCGACCCGTCACCCCTACGAGTTCTCGCTGGGCTTCACGTTCTGGAGCCAGTACCTGAGCGGCTGGATCCAGGGTACGGGCGGGAAAGGGACGCTGGACAAGGACTGGAGATCGACGTTCCAGGCCGAGTTCCACAACTCCCGGGTGGGCTACAGCTACCTGAACCTCACGCACAGCAGCGCGGTGACCGGAGGGTTCACGTTCAACGGCATAACGTTCGCGTCCGGGGGCATCTACAGCGAGGACATCACGATCTTCGACGGCTTCTTCCGCTGGCCGCTCTACCACAGCCAGGACTCCTGGATGGACTGGCTCCTGGGGGCCAAGGTGCTGCTGGCCGATGCCAAGGTCGCCGCGGGCTCCATCACCAGCGGCAGCGTGAAGACCACGGTTCCGCTCCCGGAGCTCGGGCTGATCGCCCGCCACAATCTGCTCGACAACATCCACCTCAGGGGCTTTGCCAAGCTGGCCTACGGAGCGCTATCCGGGAAGAGCGCCGGCGTCATCGATGCCGAGCTGGAAGCGGTCTACACCTTCCCGGGCGACCACGAATACGCGTTCTTGAACCAGTTCTCCCTGGGCCTCAAGTACACGAACATCACCTTCGAAGCGAACAAGGACGGGACCAACGCCGCCAAGGGAAGCCTCGACCACATCGGCCCCTACGTCAAGTACAGCTGCCACTTCTAGCGGATCACGATCTGGGGGCCACGAGGTTCCCGGACTCGTACCGACGCAGGCCCGCGTAGAACACCGTGCGGGCCGTCCACGCCATGAGCAGGGCGGCCGTCACTGCGCCGACGAACGTGGACCAGGAGAACGACCTGAGCAGCTGGACCGGCAGATAGGACATGAAGCCGGCCGGGATCAGGGTGAACAACAGCAGCTTCACCGTCCCGGAGAACAGCGAGTCGGGGTAGAGCGAGAACGTGAGGAGCGCCTCCGACAGGAACCGGCTGATGCCCTCGGCGCTGCCGATGAAGAACGTCAGCGAGTGGGCGATGACGCAGAAGCTCGTGAAGACGCAGGCCGAGACCGGCACCAGGGCGAGGAACAGGGCGAGACTGCCCGGGCCGGAAGGGACGAACAGGGCATACAGCAGCACGCCGAAGACGAGGTCGCCGAGCCCCGAAAGGAGCATCCGGGTCATCAACAGGTGCAGCAGCGGGTCGGGCGGCAGCGTGAGGTAGTAGTCGATCTCGCCCTGCTGGATCAGGGTCGAGAGTCGCACGGCGTTGCCGAAGAGGACCACGGCGAGTCCGAATCCCGCGGCGCTGACGGCGAAGAGGACGAGCACGTCGTGAAGCCCCCACCCCCGGACGCTCTGGAACCGCTGGAAGAAGATCCACCAGAAGGCCAGGAACACGGCGTTGTTGATCATCATGAAGACGACCTGCGAGAGGAAGCTCACCCTGTAGGCCATCCCCGACATGAGGTTGAGACGCACGATCTCGACCACGAACGCGAGCCCCGGGCCCCTGCGTGGTCGATCCGCCGGCGCCATCCCGTCATACCCCATGGATGTGCACCCGTCT
>JACQZM010000032.1:6379-10947 GCA_016213885.1 Candidatus Rifleibacteriota bacterium
GCCCGTGCGCGGCCAGACCGATCAGGGCGATCCAGCCGCACTGCCACCCCACCAGGGCCAGGGCGTCGCCGGCCGAGTAGCGGACCGTCAGGCGTGCCGGGCCGCACAGGATGTGCCGGAACGGGAGCGCCCCCGCCAGCGTCTGGAGCCAGGCAGGGAAGAAGTCCAGAGGGATCATCAACCCGCCCAGGATGAACAGCATCTTGCTGTAGATCCAGAAGAAGGGGGTGGCGTCCTCGACCCAGAAGGCCAGCAGAGCCACGCACATCGAGATGTAGAAATGGAGGACGAACGCCAGACCCACCGACGATGCCACGATCGGCAAGCTCGACCAGACGATGGGCGGCGGACCGATCAGCAGGCTCACCACGACCGCGCCGGCCACGAGGCTCATCGCCAGGAGCGGCACCGCCTCTCCCAGGCAGAAGGCCAGGTGATATAGCAGGTAGTGACAGGGACGACCCAGCACGATGGCGAGGCCGCCCGACTTGACCTCCTCGTCGACCCGACCGTCCAGCCGCGGGGCGGAGAGCAAGATCGCCTCGGTGAGCATCAGGTACCAGAGCGTGTCGACCATGGTGAACCCGGCCACCACAGGCCTGTCCGGCGTGAAGACCTTCTGCCACAGCTGGACGAACACGAACAGGATCATCGCGAAGAACAGCGGTCGGGAGAGCGAGCCTCCCAGGTAGGCCAGCCGGCTCGAGAACGCCGTTCGCGCCACCTCCAGGTACTTGCGCGCGCCGCCGCCGAGGGTGCCGCGTGGAGCCGGGGCGCTCCGGGGAGCGGTCACGGCTCCTCACCGTCGTCGGCCGTCGCCTCCGGTGGCGCGCCGGGCAGGCCCTTCTCCCGGTAGATGCGAGCGATGATCTCCTCGAGGGACGGCATGCGCACCGAGATGTCCTCCAGATGGCCGAACTCCATGAGGCGCCGGATCACCGACTCCACCGGCACCCTGGCCCCGTCCACCTGGAGCTTCATCCCCGGTCCCTTCTTCTTCAGGATCTCCACGCCCTCCATCTCGAAGCTCTCGACCGGACGGCTCATCCGCACCCCGATCGTCCGCAGCGTGAAGTGTTCCGAGCGCTTCAGCGCCTGCACGCTGGCGTCCATGAGAAGCTGGCCGCGGTCGATGATGATCACACGCTTGCAGAGCTTCTCGATGTCGCCTGCGTCATGGGACGTGAGAAAGATCGTCATGCCCTCCTCGGCGTTGGCCGTGAGGATGAGATCCCGTATCTTCTGCTTGGCGATCACGTCCAGACCGATCGTGGGTTCGTCCAGGAAGATCACCCGGGGCGAGTGGAGAAGAGACGCGGCGATCTCGCAGCGCATCCGCTGGCCCAGGGAGAGCTTGCGGACCGGCGTGGTCAGGAGCTCGCCCAGATCGAAGAGCTCCGCCATCTTCGCGATCCGCCGGTGGTGGTCGCGATCCGGCACCTCGTAGATCCGACCCAGAAGCCGGAAGCTGTCCTGGGGCGGCAGGTGCATCCAGAGCTGGGAGCGCTGCCCGAACACCGAACCGATGTGGAAGGCCAGCTCTCGACGCTGGCGCCACGGCACGAACCCGAGCACCCGGGCCTCTCCACAGCTCGGGTGGAGGATCCCCGTGAGCATCTTGATGGTCGTCGACTTGCCGGCGCCGTTGGGACCGATGAACGCCAGGAGCTCGCCCGGCTCCACCTGGAACGTCACGTCTCGCACCGCGTCGATCGTCCGGACTTTGGGCGCGATGAGGCTCATCAGGCTGCCCAGGAACCCCGGCTGCTTCTCCGCGAGGAGGAACTGCTTGCCGAGGCCCCTGGTCTCGAGAACCGGCTCCACGGGCCACCTCCGCCCGGGAAGATACCACACGGGCACGATGCGCCGAGGATCCGACCGGCGAGCGACCGCGCGCGAGCTGCCCGCCACGGCGTTCCGGGTGTGCCTCAGCCTGGAAACTACCCGGTCACGTCGAGGCCGATGCCCTGGTCGGCGGCTACTGGGCCGCTGGCTCCGGCGTCGGAGCCGTCGGCGCTGGGTTCGCGGCCTCCACGGTCTCGGTGGACCGGCCCGCGGCCTTGGCCCGGGGCGTCCTCGCGCGAGACCTGCTCTTGGCCCGTCTGGAGACTTTGGCCGCCTTGGGCTTCCGCGGGCTCTTCGCCCGCCGCTTCTGGGCCGACTTCAGGGCGACGAAGGTACCGTTGTCGCCCCTGGTGATGAGCCCCTCATCGGCCAGCCGGGGGATGAGGCCGAAGTGCAGCCCCCTGCCGGAGTCGATACCGGTGCAGGCCTTGCGCACGGCCCGGCAGAAGTCGCTCGAGGTCCAGCGACGCTCCGGAGCGGACCGGAGGATGCGCCGGGCCACCGGGAGGATCCGGTCCCAGTCCCAGTCGATCGCGGGAACCCGGGTGCGCGTCTTGCGCCCGGATGGAGCCTTGCGAACCGGAGCCGGTGCGGAGACGGCCGGTAACAAGATCGGCGGAACTGCCGTCGGGGTCGACTGGAGCCAGCGCTTGAGAAGCTGTACCACCGAGTTCGCCAGGCCGCTCAGGTGGGTCGATATCTTCGCCAGTTCACCGCTCAGGCCGTGGAGGGGCTGCTTGCTCTTCTTCATGTTGTTGTCACCTCGACCGATGTGTCGGTCATTCGTTTGCGTTCAGGGTAGCACATTGAATGGAGATATCAAGAGCAATCATATGTTCGGACCCGCCAGCCGGCAACAGCGGCAGGGCGCCGACCTCGACCCGACGGGTACGCGACCCGGAGCGTCCGGGTCAGGGTGCGCTCGGTCCGGTGGAGACGGCGCTTGGTCGGTGTCGTGAAGGCAGACCTCGGTCTCCGGCCGCCACGGACGCGAAGGGACCGGCGAGCGGTGGCCGGGCTTTCGACGAGGGAGCAAAGGCCGCTGGTCGGCGGATCCTCGCCGTCGTCGCCAGTGTAGGCATCCGCGGATCGAGGGAGTCACCGCGCAGGTTGGCGCTCACGGGACCCGCACCCGATCGCGACGAATGGCATGGACGCAGCGGTGCGTGGTGGGTAGAATGCCCCGTCCGCGGGGCGCTACAAGGACTCGCGGTCTCACTCGAGAAGAAGGGTGGTCAAGATGTTCACGCGTCCAGCCCGGGTTGCACTGGCTATCGGCCTGTTCCTTGCCCTGGGAGGCAACGCCCCGGCGAGGGGAGCCGCCGCCGACCTCGGGTTCGTTCCCATCGAGGCGGGGCACGACGGAGATGTCTCCAAGGCGAAGATAGACTCCATGCTCAGGCGGATCGGCGCCCAGGTACCGTCGCCCAGGCACATCGTGGTTCTCGTGCAAGGCTTCGAGGTTCCGGCCCAGCCGGTGACGGAGCTCTACATGGTCATCGCCAAGCGGACCCGCGCCGCCTTCGCCACCGTGGGCGAGAGTGTCCAGATCGTGGGCGTGAAGTGGCCGGCAGGGCAGGGAGCCAACTACGATTCGATCCAGCGGACGTTCTCGTACACCGCCGCCGGGCCTGGCCGGGACCCCAAGTACTACTTCGCGAAGGTGGCGCTGGCTGCCAAGGTGGGCCGCCTGACTCTGCGGAAGGTGTTCCTGTCTCTGAAGGACCGGTTTCCGGACGCCCGGCTCCACACCTTCGCCCACAGTGTCTCGGCGGCGAGGCTCTGACGAGTGCGCTCCAGGTCCCGCCTCGGGGCCAGCCCTACTACCGTCGCGGCGACAAGATCGCCATCGACCTGGGCTGTTTCGCCGGCGCTGACGCCAACCAGGACCAGACCGTGGCCCCCAGGTACCGCGGCGGCGGCTGCCACCTCTACTGGATCACCCAGGGCCGGCCCGGCGAGAAGCGCGACCAGGCGCACAAGCTCGGTCGTTTCCTCGTCCCCCAGAAGGCCGCTGCTCCGGGGATGCTCAAGTTCCGCACCGACCAGCTGGACAACCTGATCAGCAGGGCGGGGATCGTGTTCGACACCGATGATCTCCCGGCCGACCAGGCGTTCCTCTCGTACTTCACGCCGGACCGGCTGGAACGGCTGGCCGGGGCGGCCTCGACGATGAGGAACCCGTCGAAGCCCAAGTCGGGGCTGCTGCAGAGGCTCGCGGAGGTGCTGAAGGCGCCGGCGAAGGTGGCGGCGCTGGCTCCCTACCTGAAAGACCCGGAGCTGAGCGTGGCGATGTACGCGCTCTGGCGGCTCGATCGGCAGCTCTGCGGGTCCTGCGTGCACCTGGCCGACGGGACGATCCGCAAGGCCGCCAGCACCTTCATGGGCAAGCCGGTGATGAGCGAGCAGCAGCGGAGGAACTGCCCGTGCCGGCTCGTGCGCGAGGGGATCTGGCCGCCTGAAGGGCTGCTCCCCGCCGACCCGGACAAGCTGGAGGAGTAGCGCTGCCGCGTGTCGCCGGTGCTGCGGAGTGCCTCGGGCGCTGTCAGCCGCCGCCCCGACCGGGTGGCGGCGCCGTGAAGCCCACAGCCGGAGCCGCGGTTTTCCAGGGGGGGTATGGATGTGGCCAAGCGCCCTCGAACCAGGTACAGTGGCCCCAGGCGAGACCATGGATCTGATCGGCCGGAAACTGGGTCCCTACGAGCTCCTGTCGCTGATCGCCG
>JACQZM010000232.1 GCA_016213885.1 Candidatus Rifleibacteriota bacterium
CTCGGTGGACGTGGGACGATCGGTGCCTCTTCAGCCCGTTCAGCCGGTCATCGTCGGCCCGTGACCAGGCTTCGGGGCACTCGTCCCTGAAGCAGGCGAGGAGCTCCCGGACCGCGTGGTCCACTGCGGCCTCCGTCTCGTACACGTACCGGCCTCTGCGCTGCAGGATCAGATCGCCCGCGCGGCGGATCGAGTCGGCCGCCTCGGGCCACTGCCGTTGCTCGATCTGGATCATCGCCAGCGTGCGGAGGCCATCGACCGACCGTGGCTCCTGGCGGATCGACCGCTCCAGGTAATCGAGTGCCCGCGTGGTCAGACGGGAGTTGTGACAGATGTTGGCCAGGCGGTAGAGCGCGACCGGGTCCTCCGGGAGATCGTTCAGCGTCCCCTCGCACTCGAGGATCTGTTCGACCACCGAAGCCCTCCGTCCGTGGATGGTCTGGCACACGATCGGAATGACCAGCCGCGCTCGCAACGCTCTCCCCTCGTAGTCGCGCCGCGACGACAGGCGGGAGAGAGCCGAGTCCACGATCAGCCCGGGGTCGTCGGGAAACCTGTGGTCGTTGACCCGACGACAGGACGGGCACCACGTCTGGTCTCGCACGACCAGCGTGAGATTCCAGCGATCCGGCTCCCAGTCGTCCCCCAGGCGAGAGAAGTTCGGGTCGCCGACGGCCGACACTCTTCCCAGCTGGGTGACGAACCAGGGGAAGAACGCGGCGCATCGTCGACAGATGAGCACCAGCGGCAACCGGGCGGCGGCGTCACCCTGCTCGAGCGCCCGGAGCTCCGCGAGGAATCCGGGCAGATCGCGGATCTCGTCGGCGGTCCGGCCGACGACTCCGAGCTGAGGGCCCCGTGCTTCGATCGAGACTTCGTCCAGCACCGACGTCCTCCTTCGAGCCCCGCCTAGACTCGCTCTGCAAGGCTATACCAAACGGTGCCCCGCCTGGTATCATTTTCTCCTCGGGTCAGCATCCTGGATGACCGAGAGGTTGGGTCCCGAAGCCATGTCCCGTCCCGCTCGCCACAAGAAGAAGCAGCATGCGATCCGCCCCGTTCCCGACGATCGGCGAGCCCAGGCGCAGGCGGATCGCGGCCGGAACGCGCTGGAAGCCGGCGATCTGGTCACGGCGGCCCGGGAGCTCGGCGCCGCCTGGGCCACGTTGAAGACCGACCCGGTCCGGAGCGCTCTCCTCGAGGTCAGCCGGTCGCTCGGCCGTCGGTTCCTCGAGGAGGGGGAGTACGGGCAGGCCGTGGAGCACCTCCGCCGCGTCCACGAGCTCGACCGGACCGACTCCGAGGCGGTGGTGACGCTCTCCCGGCTGCTGTGGTCCTCCGGTGACCTGAGCGGAACGGCCGCCGCTCTGGGCACCTTGCTCGAGCGGGTGCCCGCCCACGAGTGGGCTCTCCCGGCTCTGGTGCTGGTCTGCCTGAGGCAGGGCCGGCTCGACTCCGCGGAGGTTCTTCTCGCCCGGTGGAGCGGCGAGGCCCAGGCGTGCGGGGCCGGGCCCACGAGGCCAGAGGTGGCGGCGCTCATCCGCCTGGCGACGCTGGCGACACGGGCAGCGTCCGGAACGGGCGGGGCGATGGTCACGGCGGGGCCCTCCCGGGCGAGCGTCGACTCGTTCATCTCGACGCTGGAAGCGAACCACAAGGCGCTGATCAGGGAGTTCGTCCCCCGGGTGGAGCGGTCGCTGCTCGAGAGGCTCGAGACGGTCCGACGCGAGCTGGCGGCCGAGCTCGTGTCGCCGACGCCGGGCAAGAGCGCCCAGGAACTCGATCCGGCCGCGATCGTGCCGACGCTGGCGCCACTGGTCGACCAGCTCGTCGGTGCGGTCGCCGAGACGCTGGCCAGGCGTCCGTTCGTCTGCCCGCCGACCTGGGAGACCCCGGCGGCGCGTCTGGTGCTGCATCTCGTTCACGGATCTCGGCCGGGGGTGGCCGCGGAGCCGGTCCCGCTGGACCCCCAGACCCCGGAACTCCTGCGCACGGTTCTCGACGTGCTCTGCAAGCTGGCCGCAGGGCAAGCCGTCCCGGCTCTGGAGACGCTTCTCCACGAGGAGCCAGTCCTGGTGCCGGCGGGTCTGACGGAGCTCCTCGTCGGCCGGGCCCTCCGGACGATGCGAGCGCCGCCAGGCCCGGTCCGGTCTCCGGTGTCGCCGGCCGGAGAGCGGATCGACGACAGCACCGTTCGCATCGACAGTCCGCTCCTCTACCGCCTGGCGCGGCATCGGCCGCCGTTCGCCCCCAGCCTTCGACTCGAGCTGCTCCGCATGCTCATCGAGGCCCGTGAGCCCGAGGGCGCGCTGGAGCTCGCCGGGTCGCTCCCCGACATCCCGCCGGCCGATCGCGTCCGGCTCGCCACGATGCTCGAGCAGCTGGGACGGCCGGAGGAGACGCTGCCGCACTGGGAAGCTCTGCTGGACGCCGAACTGGGCGACGACCGGGCCAGAGGGCCGGCTCCCTCCTGGGTGCCCGTGGCGGTGTTCAGGGTGGCTGCTCGCCTGGACTCGAAAGAGCGGCAGCGTGACCTGGAGCGGTTTCTGAGGAGAGCGGCCGGCCGTTTCCCGGACAGCTTCCATGTGCGACTCGCCAGGGCGATCGATGCGGCGAGCTACGTGGAGCCCGACGAAGCCTGCGTGGACGCGCTGGTGGCGTCCCCTCCCCAGGACCCGCTGATGCGCACGGAGATGTCTCGGGTCCTGATCGACATGGGGAGGGTCAGGGAAGGGCTCGACCTGATCAGGGACGTCGTGAACGGCCCTTCACCGACCAGGGACGCCCGCGACCTGGAGGAGCTCGCGCTGCTCGACTGGCTGGATGACCACCCGAGCGCCCGGGCAGCTCTCCCGCTGCTGCGGGAACGCCGTCAGAGGCGAGGGGTGAACGCGATCCTGGCCATGAGGGAGTCGGACCTCGAGGAGGCCTGGAGCCCTGGAGGGGGCCGCGAGCTCCTCGAGCTGGCTCTCGACCTGGCTTCGAGCGATGCCGTCGGGGCCATCGACATCGGAGCCTGGCTCGGCGAGAGGCACGATGCGCCTCTGGCGCTACGATTCTTGCGCACGGTGCGCTCGCTCGCCGGCCTGGATCCGTGGAGTGCCGCGGAGTGTGTGTGTCGGCTCATCGCCTGCGGAGATCTGACGCGGGGGGAGCGGCTCCTCGACGCTCACCTGGACACGCTCGGCGACGATACCTCCCGGCTCACCCTGCTCGCGTTGATCGTGATCGACCTGTACGAGAGGTGCAAGGGCGATCTGGAGGTGGCGCTGGACAGGCTCGTCCTTCGCACGCGTCGCCTGGAGCTCACGGACCATCGACTCCTGCAGGCGCTCGTCGATCTGAAGCGTGGCGACTACGGCGAGTGCTGCGATGAGGCAGGGTACGTTCCCGGCTGGTTCGATCGCGCCCTCGCCGTGCTCAGGGCGCATCAGCACGCGCATGAACCTCCGCGGATGAGCCTGAGGGAACGGCTGGCCCCTTCGTTCGAGAGGGCGGCCCGGGTCTTCGGGCAGGAGCTGGTGGCCGCTGTGCCGGACCGGCCGGCACCCGAGGCCCGGACCGGAGAGCTCGCCGGGCTGTCCGGGACGCTGACCACGGCGCTCTGCCTGGTGGCCGGTTCGGCCCTGGGCCTCGAGCCGGGAGCCAGCACCACGACGTGAGATCCCGTTCGTCGACGCGGGACCCTGCGGGCTCAGCTCAAGACCTCGCCTCCCCAGAGCCGTTCGAGGAACGTCTGCCACGGCATGATCTGGATGCCCCTGTCGACGCGGGGGGCGGTCTCCGCGCAGACGAGGAAGGCGTCGCGTGGACGACTCGTGTCGCAGAACGACCGGAGTGCGAAAAGGTCCCTGGAGTCCACGCGCGAGGACCCCTTCACCTCGACTGCGACCTGCCCGCGGCCGAGGACGAAGTCGACCTCGGTGCCGGACTTCGTCCGCCAGAAGCTGATGTCGTAGTCCAGACCGCTGTACGAGCGGTAGGACAGAAGCTCCATGAGGATGAAGTGCTCCAGGGCCTTCCCGAACTCGTCACCGCGGGCTTCCTTGAGATGGCGTTTCGTGAGGGAGCCGGCGACGCCGACGTCGAACAGGTAGAACTTGGCGGCCTTGCCGATCACCTTCCGCTCCTGCCTGAGCTTGTACGGCTCCACGAAGGTGCCGAGGAGCGTGTCGACCAGGATCTGGTAGTACTCCTTGACGGTCTTGGCGTCGACACCGCAGTCGCGGGCGATGTTGGCGTAGTTCGTGAGCTGGCCATGGGAGTACCCGACGGCGTCGAGGAACCGGGAGAACGCCGGGATGTTCCGCGTCAGCCCCTCATCGAAGACTTCTTCCTTCAAGTAGTCCCGCACGTAGGACCGGAGTGACCGATCGGGGTCGACGCTCAGATAGTGATCGGGGAGCAGCCCCCGGTTGAGGGCGTCGAGAAGGTCGAACTGCTCGAGCTCCGACCAGGTCAGTGGAAACAACTCGTAGCGCCACGCCCGCCCACCCAGCAGATTGGCCTTGCCGCGTCTGAGCTTCCGTGCGCTCGACCCGCACAGTATGAAGGCGAGACCCCTGTTCTCGACGAGCCAGTGCACCTCGTCCAGGAGCATGGGCACCTTCTGCACCTCGTCCAGGATGATCGGCCGCGCGAGGGCGGCCGGGGGAGTGGCCAGCAGCCGCTGGCGCAAGCGCGACGGCTGGCGGGCGAGCTCGAGGAAGAGATCCGTGTCGAGCAGGTCGAACCGGAGGCTCTCCGGAAAGCTCATCCCGAGATACGTGGACTTGCCGGTCTTGCGCGGGCCCCAGAGGAAGGCTGACTGCCTCGGTGGCAAGTCGATGCGCAGGCGTCGCTCGAAACGGGGCATCGGGAGTCGACTCCATTCTGGCCTGACTATTCGGGAGTATACTCCTGCTTGGCGGCCGGATCAAGAAGCGGCTCGAGCCCAGGGAGGTCGTGGCCAGCCAGCAGTGCATCGCCGCTCCCGGAGGGCATCTCGCGTTCAAGCGGTGCGCCCCGGCGAGGGCTCGGTGCGACTGCGACCGCAGCTTGCTCGCCCATGCGCGATGATCGCTCCGGTCCTTCGAGATCAGGGCCTTTGTGTCGGCTTCGCTGGCGCCGCACAGCCGCACGATCTCGAGACCCTCGGCCACGTACCGCCGGAGCCGGCGCGGTCGACGGACCTGCCGGCCCCGCGGCGGTCACAGCCCCGGCAGATCTGACGGAATCGCGAACTCCATCAGACCGCTCCTGAGCGCGAGGAACTGGAAGCTGACGTGGGCCTTCTGCTTGCTGGACGGGAACGCGCAGTCGAAGATCACGTCGAGCTTGTCGTTGCGTCCGGCCCGTGGCTGCGACCTCACGAACTCGAACTTCGACACCTTGCCGTTCTTCCGGAGCGTCGCCGCCATCTTGCCGAAGCCGTCCTGGCCGATCTTCTGCTGCAGCTCCTCCCCCATCATGCCGAAGGCGCGGCCCAGGTCGCCGTTGATCAGCTCCTGCAAGAAGCTCTCGGCCCTCTTCTGGTACGGCACCTTGTCCGGCGGGATCACCGCAATCGCGGCGACGACCTCCTTGGACACGGCCAGATCGGTCAGGTGGATGCCCACCAGCTTCCCGTCCTGGAAAGACAGCTTCATCTTGAGCGGGCGCTTCGCGAACACCATCGTGCCCTCGTAGCTCTGCTCCCGCCCCTTGGGACCCACGTTGTCGGAGAACGACATGCCGTTCCAGTCGATCGACTGGAACTGGCCGTAGCGGCCGGGGATCTCCTTGACGAGCGCGGCGATCAGCTGGGGATCGGCCGCCTCCTTGAGGGCAGGATGCAGAAGCTCCGGGATCGCCGTCAGCTCCGTGGCCTCGACCTTCTGGAAGAACTGTCTGGCCGCGGCCTCGCCGGAGGTCTTGCCGTAGGTGAGCAACGCCACGCAGCCGCCGAATCCGGCCAGGACCGCGATGACGAAGCCGATCAGGATCTTCTTCATGATGGAATCATCTCCCCGCAGCCGGCCGTGGTGTGGACGCCTCGCCGGGTTGCGTATCGTGCTGCTCGGGGTCCCCATGATATGTAGCAGCACCCGCCCGTCGGATCAACGACGCCGCTGCCGGTCAGAGGGTGTGGTTCCTCCACCAGCGGAAGGCCTGTCCCTCCAGCCTCTGGAACTGCCCCGGGGGCGGGGGGGCGTCGGGCCGCGGCTGCACGCTTCCCTGGATCAAGCCGCCGTTCTGCTTGACGAGGTAGGTGTCGAATCGCTCGGGATCGAACCACAGGCCCTCGTTCTTCGGCCCCCCCGAGAAGACCAGGGGCGGATTCGTGGCCTGAATCGCCTGCTGGGCTTGCTGGCGGAGCTGCAGGTTCGGGTCTTCCGGGTCGGTGTCGATGATCACCGCCGTGATCCCCCTCAACCCGTTCGCCCGGTTCGATCCGGAGTTGTCGACCGACGGGTCGTACACCGCTTGATCGAGCGCGAACGCCCAGGCTTGCGCCCGGCGTCTGCGAGCCAGGTCGAGGTCGCCCGCCGTGGCGGCCTCCCGGGCCAGGGTCAGCATCCCCTGCCAGTTCCCGGTGCGGACGATCTCCCCCTCGTCCAGCGGCTGCGCGCCCAGGTGCCAGGCCCCCAGACCGGCCATCACGATGGCCAACCAGAGTGTCCTCGATGCGTTCATGTCCGGACGCCTCCTTCCTGTCGACGACTCTGCCCTCGGTGGCGCAGCAACACCCATCGCGGCTGGCCTGGTCCCGGACCAGTACACCGTACGCGTCGATCTGGCCGGCGAGGATCTCGCAGAGTCTCGACCCACGACGCCGCCCTCTCCCGGCCCCTCACCACCGCACGTCGCCTGCCGGGCCCGCGGCGTCGGTTCACGCCGGGCGCCGAGATCCCGGACAGCTCTCGCCTCTTTCGGATCCCGCGGGGTGTCCGGGGGATGCAAATCGATGGACGCCCTCGACGAGCAGCCGGAGGAGACCGGGATCTCGCCCGGGGCCGATGACCCGGCGCGGCTTCGGGTCCGTGGGAGAGCGGCGCCCTGCTGCCGGACCGTCACGAGCCCGAGAGCGTCGTCCCCGGCTCTCCGGGACACGGCCCCCCGTGTGCGCAGGCCCTGACCACCCGCACGATCTCGTCCGTGGGACCGCCCTTGCTGAGATGGGCCGACGCTCCGGCCTCCAGCATCCGCTCGACGATCTCCGATTCGTCGAGCATCGACAACCCCACGACCCGCACCCGGGGCAACCGCTCCCGGATGAGACGGGTGGCCTCGATGCCGTTCAGATCGGACATGTTCACGTCCATCAGCACGACGTCCGGAGTCAGCTTCGCGGCGAGGTCGATCGCCGTCCGGCCGTCGGAGGCCTCGCCGACGACCTCGATGTCGGGCTCCTGCGAGAACAGCCTGGCCAGGCCGTCGCGCATGACGGGATGGTCGTCGACCAGGAGGACCCGGATCCGCCCGCGGTCTTCCGGGACCTCCGGTGGGGACGACGCCACCGGGACGCTCAGGAGCGCCCGGGTCCCCTTGCCGGTGCTGCTCTCGATGACCAGCTCGCCGCCGAGCAGGCCGAGTCGCTCCCGGATGCTGAACAGGCCGAAGCCGCCGGAAGGGTGTCCGGCGGAACGCGTCGCCTCGGGATCGAACCCGGTTCCTCGGTCCAGGACCGCGATGTCGAGCTTGCCCCCGTCGCAGCGGACGTCGACGTGGGCCACATCCACCGAGGCGTGCTTGACGACGTTGAACAGGATCTCTCTAACCGAATCGAACAGGAGGATGGTCATGTCCTCGGGCAACCGGGACGGGAT
>JACQZM010000233.1 GCA_016213885.1 Candidatus Rifleibacteriota bacterium
ACCCAGCTGGTCTGGAACCTGCAATGGCCCACCGGCACATCGGCGGCGGCGCCGGTTCCTCCCCAGGTCATCGCCGAGTGCGCCCTGGGCAAGCTCGGCGACCCTGTGGCCGTGGAAGGGAAGGTGCTACGGATCTTCTCCCAGCAGTCGGCCGTGGTGATCCAGACGGCGAACCGGTTGCTGATCTACGTCACCTTCGTGGGGGGGCTGCCGCCGGCCGCCCGGTCGGACAACCAGGTCCGTCTCGAGGGCACGATCTCGGGTATCAACTCCCGGGTGAGCCTGTACGTGGCAGGGAAGAAGCTCACGGCGTCCTGAGGCCGCTCGACGGGAGCGTTCCGGAAACCCTCATCCCCCCTGCACCGGCGGGCGGAGCGTGATCACGTCGCCCTCCCTGGGCACGTAGGCCAGAGCGATCAGCTTGTCGTTGGCGAACGCCATGGCCACATGAGGCAGCAGACCCAGGTCCGCGAGGATCTCCCGGAGCGTCTGGCCCTCCCTGACCTGGACCTTCCGGGTGTAGGCGTCCACGTCGGGCTTCAGGTAGTCCTTGAGAATGCCCCCTGCCTTCAGAAACACCTGCATGGCTAGAACGCCCTGGGCTTGTACCGCTCGCCGCGGACCGCCGGCAACGGCTCCATCAGCGTGCCGAGGCAGCCGAGCTTGGCCAGGTTCGCCGCCGCGTCGGCCAGGCCCAGGTCGAGCAGCACCTCCCTCGACGGGTTGCCGTCCCTGCCCCACCCGCGGACCGCGTAGTACTCGTCCAGCATGACATCGAGGTCCGCCAGGGTGACTCGCGCGTCCTTGGCGGGCCCGCTCGGCACCGCCTCCTCGTAGAACCGGGCGTTGGGGTAGTCGAACGCGCGGCCCGGGCCACCGTTGCGCTCCAGGTAGTGGGCCCGGTTCAGGTTCCAGATCCGCTCCGAGAGTCGCATCGCCTCGTCCAGAGTGAAGTCTGACCACCCGGTCATCATGGAGATGGCCTCGATGTGCTCCTCGGCGGTCACGTCCACCTCGCCCCAGAACAGCCGGCATGCCGACACGGTGTCGAAGAACGGCCGGATGTGCTGCAGGTAGACCACGACCTTGGCCTTGCCCTTGATGACCTTGCTGCCCAGGTCCAGGTCCATGGTGATCGTCCAGGCGCGGTTGTGGTGGGCCCCGATGTCGGCGGTCATGTAGGCGAGGAGCATCCCCGGGGCGTTGCGTCCGTCGTAGCCGCTCATCCCCTGCCCCTTCACCTGCACCGCGAATCGTTCCGAGCCCTTGCCGATCTTCTCGGCGGCCGACCTGACGCCTCCAGCGAACCACTCGCCCACGCCCCTCCGGGCCACGATCATCTCCAGGAGGTGCTCCACGTCCTCGATGCTGCCCCACCTCATCTCGTGGCCCTCGAGCTGCTCTTTGGTCAAGAGCCCCTTCTCGAAGCACTCCATGGCGAACGAGAACACCCCTCCGCCGCTCATCGTGTCGACGCCGGCGCGGTCGCAGAGCCAGTTCACGTAGGCCACGTCCTCGATCTTGTCGAAGCCGCAGTTGCCCCCGCACAGGGAGCCGGTCTCGTACTCGGGACCCTCGACGTACACCGGGTCCTTGCCGGCCAGCTGCACCTTGGAGTACTTGCCGCAGTTCATCCAGCACCCGAAGCACGCCTTGTTGCTGACCAGCAGCTTGTCCACCAGCGGCTGCCCGTCGATGCCGGCGTAGCGGTCGAAGTAGGTGGTCTGGAAGTTGTGCGTGGGATACACGCCCCGCTCGTTCGACCAGCCGACGAACATGGCCGTGCCGTACTTCTGCCAGGGCGCCATGTTCGGGTGCTGGCTCGTCCTCTTGATTATCGCCTTCGTGTACTCCTTGAGCTTCGGCAGATCGTGGATCGGCACGGACCGGGTGCCGCGCACGGCGATCGCCTTGAGGCCCTTGGAGCCCATGACGGCCCCGATGCCGCAGCGGCCGGCCTGACGACCGTAGTCGTGGCCGATGCAGGCGAACGCCACCCGGTTCTCCCCCGCGGGACCGATGCACGCGATCTCGAAGTCCTCGCCGAGGTCGTCCTTGAACTTCTTCTCGGCGTCCATGGTGCCGGTTCCCCAGTATCGGGCCGCGTCTCTCAGCTCCACCCTGTCGTCGTCGATGAACAGGTACACCGGCCTGGACGAGACGCCCGAGAAGACCAGGAGGTCGAGGCCGGCGAACTTCAGCTCTGGCCCGAAGTGGCCGCCCACGGTGGAGTCGCCGTGTCCGTTCGACAGCGGGCTGACTGCGCCGAAACAGCACTTGCTGCCGGTCGGCGCGAAGTTGCCGGACATGACGCCTGGCGTCACCACGAGGCGGTTCTCGGGGCCCAGAGGGTCGGCGTTTCTGGGCACCTCGTCGTAGAGGATCTTGGCGATGAAGCCCCGGCCACCCAGCCAGTCCCTGGCGAACTTCGGGTCCAGCGGTTTCCGCTCGATCGTGCCGGTGGTGAGATCGATCCGCAGTACGCTGCCACCGAATCCCTCGATCATCGCTGCCTCCCTCACTCCACCTTGACCAGTGCCCCGGTGTTGCACACCTCGGTGCAGCCGAAGCAGAAGTCGCACTTGTACGGGACCCCGTCGTCGTCGTTCTTGCCCATCACCTGCTGGGGACAGGCATCGAGGCACGCCCCGCAGAGGGTGCACAGCTCCTTGTCCACCACGTAGACCCCCCGATCGTCCCTGGCGATCGCTTCGGTGGGGCAGGCCTCGGCGCACTGGCCGCAGTCGTCGCAGACGTGGGGGACGTACTTCCCGGGTTGGGGGAACCGGGCCTCGATGCGCAGTCGTGCCCATCTCGGATTGGTCGAACCAGCCTTCTCGATCGAGCAGATCTGCCGGCAGAGCCGGCAGCCGGTGCACGCGTCCGGGCTCACCTGGATCTTCATCATGGCCCTCCTGATCAGCAAACCGGGTCCAAGGTACCATGCCCTGCGCGGCCGGGCAAGCCGACAGCGGCGGTGGAAGAGGCAGGGGCCTTCGCCTGTTTCGCGACGCCATGATCCGGCGCCTCGCCGGATCCGAGTCGCGCCCCCGAGCGCGACTTCAAATGAATCCCCTCCACAATGACCCCATGATCCGGCGCCTCGCCGGATCCGAGTCGCGCCCCCGAGCGCGACCTCCAACCGGATCCACTCCTCTTTCGCTCTCCCGGGCGCGACCTCGAATGAACCCCCTCCACGTCCTTGGTGACTCTGCAGCCAGGCCGAGGCCTGAT
>JACQZM010000033.1 GCA_016213885.1 Candidatus Rifleibacteriota bacterium
ACCACGAAGGTCGCTGGAAAGACGGTATCGCGACTGCTGCCGCCAGGCGAGGCGGAGCTCTATGAGGAATGGATCGAGAACCGAAGGCGGATCGAGAGGATCGTACGCGACCTCAAGGCGCTGTCGGCCAAGGCTGCTCCATTGGTGCTCAAGCTGAGATCCAGCGCGAAGTCGCATCAGCGAAAGGCCGCGTCGTGAAAAGCACCGACACTCCGTCCGATACACTCGGGAGGCAGGGGAGGATCCCATCGTGGCATCCGTCAGCTGCGGTTCGGTCAGCGTGCCCTTGGCAGCCTCCGAATGTCAGGTCACCCTCCTCCCGCCTCGGCTCGACCCCGACGACGGTCAAACACCCAGATTCCGACCGGACGGTGCTCGGGAGGTGGTTGAGCGGCCTCCGCGCCGGAGCTTACAAGTAGTCCGCAGAGCCAGACGCACACAGGATCTCCGCGATTCTCAAAATTCAAAAGTCAGCGCGTCCGGAAGTGCGGAATGTAGGGTAGAATATAGAGAGGTAGGTAGAATCTACCAGGCGGTGAGCCATGCCCCTGTCCATAAAGAATCGGAAGGCAGAGACCCTTGCGGCCGAGGTGGCCAAGGAGACCGGCGAGACCCTGACCGATGCGGTCATCCATGCTCTGGAAGAGCGTCTGGAGCGTATTCGAGGGAAGCGAACGTCTCCAGACCTTGTCCAGGACATCCTCGAAATCTCGAAGAGATGCGCCTCCTTGCCCAACCTGGACAAGCGAAGCCCAGATGAGATCCTGGGTTACGACGACCGGACCGGCACGTTCGCCTGAGGGCCGATATGGTCATCGATACATCGGCGTTGATCGCTATCCTCCTCGGTGAGAAGACCACCGCCAGACTTGCCCAGGCCATCGCCAACGATCCAAAGCGCCTGATGAGTACGATGACGGCGCTGGAGACCGCCGTGGTCATCGAACTCAGGAAAGGCCCATCCGGTGGTCGAGAGTTCGACCTGCTCGTTCATCGAGTTCAGATCGAGACCGTCGGGATGAATGCAGACCAGGTGAAGCTGGCCAGAGAGGCCTACCTCAGGTTCGGGAAAGGCCGCCACAAGGCGGGCCTCAACCTTGGCGACTGCTGCTCGTATGCCCTGGCCAGATACTCTGGCGAGCCGCTGCTCTTCGTGGGCAACGACTTCTCGAAGACGGACGTACCGGCCGCAACGTACTGAACAAGAGTGAGCGGCGTAGTCCCTCAGTCCACGCCGAGGTCCTTCACGAAATCGTGGTCCAGCTCGTACTCTGCAACGCCGAGTTGCTTCCGGATGAGCTGGTCCACAACCCATGCGACCTCGTGTTCCGTCCAGAACTCGTCGGCCAACTTGATCGCTGTCGGCTTGGTGGTCGCCAGGTAGATGGCTGCCTCGGCCACCGTCTTGACCCTCGGCTTCAACAGGCTCCAGCCGATGCGAGGCCAGCGGGCAATATCGAAGACCTCGCCGACCTTGGCCCATATGGCCTCTCGATCCTGTGGAGGGATGATCTCGTCGAGCCGTGTACTGGGCCGGATCTCAGATCGATCAAGGCAGAACCAGCCCGCAAGGACATCACGCAGTCGATAGAACGCCCGCTGAGGCAGGCAGACGCCGGACTCGCCGTGGGGCATTTGGGAGTAGATGTACTCGATGACCTTCTGGGGTGTTCGCATGGAAATGGCGATCTCGTCGGGGATACGGAGATCGAAGGCCTTTTCCAAGGCCATCAGGAACTCCACGCCATCCAGACCCATGGTCGCACCTCTGGGGCGTCCAGGATACCACCTGAGGGCCGGAACAAGCCCCGCAACGATTTCCGGAGCGATCGTAGCCTCCCGAAGGTGAGATTCGTTATCCCCTATTCGACCCACGTTCTGCCGCCTGGCAGGCCCGACGTTGGCCTCTGGCCGTTCGGGCCGAGGGTGATGCCCAAGGAAGAAAACAAGATAATGGGCGGCAGCCTCTTCCTGCTGTCTTGGCCTGCGGCCCGAGAAACGCAGACTGGAAGAACACGACTCGTAGATCGGCTCCCGATCTGGTTTTGCGTATGCTTCGCTGGTTCGCTTCGAAAGAACAAGCCGAGAGCCTCATCACAAGGTCCTCGGCATCTGTCGCAGCTCTCCGAATCGGCCCTACACGGCCTCTTTCAGCGTCTTGCCGACCACGAACTTCACGGCCTTCCTGGCCGGAATCTTGAGCTTCGCCTTGGTCTGGGGATTCACGCCGACCCGGGCCTTGCGCTTCACGACCTTGAACGTACCGAAGCCGACCAACGTGATGTCGTTACCCTTCTTGAGGGCCTTCTGGACGTTGGCGGTGAAGGCATCGATCATGGCGGCCGCCTGGACCTGAGATACTTCGGCGTCCTTGGCGATGAGCTGGGCCAGCTCGTGTTTGTTCATCTGGAGACTCCCTTCGGAACGTGATCATGTTGGGGCGTCGATCGGCTGCCGATCAGGAGGGGAACGTGATCCAAGAACCTGATCCTTGGATCACAGAATCGAAACACACGGCCCGTCGATCGGCTTCCGATCGGGCTTTCGGTATGCTTCGCCGGTATGCTCATGGAGCGTTGGTGGGAGGACACCCCTGTACTTGGCGTCCCGACTCATCTACCTGCTCACGGTCTACCTCAGCTTGAGGGTGTGCCAGATTGGCTCAATCCCGATCGGTCAGGCTCTTCTTTCTCGGAGTGACGGCGAGGGTAGTCAGGCGTTTCCTGCAACGCTACTGCAACGTATCGTGGCCGAGTTTCGCCAGAATGAGGCCAAAGCAAGGGAGTTTCTCCCTACTCTGGGCCACCATCCGGAGAAAGGAAGAAGGGCCTGGAATCCTTATCCCAGGCCCTTCTATGGGGTACGCCCTCGACTGGACTCGAACCAGCGACCTTCGGATCCGCAATCCGACGCTCTATCCAACTAAGCTACGAGGGCAACGGCAGGCCCCTGGCCTTGCCGGACAGCGAGTATAACACGATCTCTCCGGTACGTTCAACCGGACGGCGCCGGGTGTCTGTCTGCCGGGTGCTGACCTCGGCGGAGCTGCCCCTGAGGAGAGCCTGTTCGGCTGAGCATCTCCTGTGGTGGCGTGGCTCACCACACCCCCGCACGCCCCGTGAATGGCTCCGGCAGGGCCCCTCGGGGATAGACAAACGGCGGTCCGGGACGCGCGCCGACGGGGAGAATCCGGCGGCAGGCTCCCCCGCGATCCGAAGGCGCCCTCGCTCATCACGTGCTACACTCCTCCGTGAGTCCGCCGCTCACCCCGTAAGGATCACGGATGCTGGCCGCCGCGCCCCCGCCCTCGCGCTGGCCAGCCCTCATCTCCGGGAGGCAAGACGCATGATCCGCACAGCCCTCGTCGTCGCCTGTCTGCTCTGCCTGTCTTCGCTTCTCGCTCCCCTCGATGCCCAGACGGTCAATCCGCAGGCCGGCGCTCTCTTCAAGAAGGCACTCGACGCGGCCGCTGCCCAGGACTGGACCGGCTCCGTGGAGAACCTCCGCCAGGCCAGCCAGATCGATCAGGGGGTCTGGGGCCTTCCGGACAACGGTAGCCTCGATCGGATCGTCGGCGGACTCAAGGCGAAGGTCGACGGGACCAACGGCGACGTGGGTCTCGGAAAGAACCTGGCGTGGATGTACTTCGTGAAGGGGATGCAGAAAGAGGCGCTGACGGAGTACCGACGGCTCGCCGCTCTCGCGCCGACCGACCCGGAGGTCAAGACCAACATCCGGACGCTGGAAGCGTGGAGCTCCGCCACGACCAGCTCGAGCGGCTCCGGCCGGTCGTCGGGCGGCAGCGACGCCGGCACCTCCGATCCGCCCCCCTCGTCTCGGCCCTCGCAGGCCGCCGGCGGCGAGGAGGCGGGCGCGCTCAAGGAGTCTATCAAGAAGAAGGACGAGGAGATCGCCAGCCTCCAGCAGGAGAAGGAAGACCTCCAGAAGAAGATCGCCGACCTCGAGAAAGAACAGAAGGAGCTCTCGCTCTACAAGACCCAGTTCCTGATGAAGGGAGGGTCCGGCACGTCCCGACCCTGCCCGGCGCCGGCGGCGGAACAGCCGGCGCGGCGGTACGGCTGCGGCAACTGAGGCGATCGCCGCGCGGCATCGT
>JACQZM010000220.1 GCA_016213885.1 Candidatus Rifleibacteriota bacterium
GGTGTCCCTGGTCGGAATCGAGTTGCTCTCAGTCGAGGCCCGCGTCGTGGTGGCGTCCGTGGAGACCTACCTGAAGTACGCCGAGGCCATCGGGCTGACCGCGACGGCGGCCGCCCCCGCTTAGGATCCTGGAAGATCCGATGAATGACCAGGGCGGTTCAGGCGGTTGTCGACAGGATCGACCCCCCGGGCGCCCGTGCGTTCGAATCCTGTGGGAGATGTGAGGATGATGGGACGTTTCTCGAACGAGCTGGAGAGGATGGGCAAGCACCTGCGGGAGTCGCGCGACTCTCGCGAGATCGCTGTGAAGCGCCTTCGAGACGAGGCGTGCGCCATGATCTCCGTGGCGAGATCGACCCGCCAGCGCACCGCCGCCGAGCAGAGAGCTGAACTCTCGTCCGGGCAGGCCAAGCGCTCCCGCGCCACGGCGGCGTTTCTTTCCACCGCGCGGGAAGAGCGTCTGCGGAACGCGGCGGAACGGCTCCAGGAGAGTCGTCGCACGCTGCAGCAGCGCCGGCGCAGCGTGGAGAAGACGCTCCACGATGCGCGCCTCTTCACGAGGGACGTGAGTCGACGTCTGGCCAAGGAATCCGCCATCCAGAAGCAGAACCTCGCTGGGTTCGTCGGCGGCCTGGAGGCTGCGGTCGACGAGACGATGAGCAGATGCCGTCGGGCGAGATCAGCCTTCGCCGCGGACTACCAGAAGGGCGCCAGGCTGATGCGCGAGGCTCTCGATCACGAGCCGGCCGAGCGAGACCGCTGTCCTGGACCGAAGGTCGTGGCCCCGCCGGGTCCGAAGGCCGCCCGGTCAGCACCACCGACGCCGCCACCTCCCCATCGCGCTGTCGAGCCGCCCCGGCCGGCGATGAGAGCCACACCTGACGCAGGGAAGTGTGACGCTCCGAAACCGACCTCTCCGACGATCCGTCCGGTGGAAGACGAACCTCGCGGCAAGGCGCGCAAGAGCAAGAAGAGCGGCAAGAGGCGGTAAGGCCTACTCGGGAAGGGACTCGGCCTGGCTCGGGCCGGAGGTCGGAGCCAGCATGCGACGCGTTGCGGGCAGACTCTCCAGGAGGTCGCCGGTCGGGACAGCGGAAGGGTGTGGGCTCGATCAGGACCTTTGCCGGAATGCCGGACCGGCGACGGAGGCGGACCGCCCACGGAGCCTACGTGGAGCTGGCCTCCATCGCTCTGCACCGGCAGAGGCTGCTCCAGGAGCACAAGGGCGCTCAGACCAGGAACCTCCAGATCGAGGAGCAGATCAGGAAGATGGAGCGTCTGTCGAAGACCATCCAGAGTCTGGCCGACCGTCCGGACGAACCGCTGCTCGAGGCGATCCGTCGGAACACAGAACCGGAGGTCGAGCCCGGCGAGAAGCTGGAATCCCGCGAGTCGCGGGTGCGAGAGAAGGAGTTCAGGTACTAGCCAGGTCGACGGAGCGGGAGCATTGGCTGGTACCTTCACGGGAAGACCCTGAAGAGATCCGTCGACGACGAGTCGCTTCTGGCCAAGGTGAGCCGGGCGTTCGACGGGAGCCACCCATGGATCGAAGCTCGACAGACGCAGGCCCGGCCCAGCTCGTACTGATCACCTCGATCATCGTGTTGCTCACGTTCTCGACGCATCTCAGCTCCTCCTTGCTCGCCATCGCGCAGGCCGGCGTCTTGGTGCTCCTCTTCGGCTACGTCCTCATCCTCGGTCGAAGATACCAGACGCTCTGGAGTCACGGCTGGACCTACATCGTCATAGGGTTCAACCTCGTCACGTTTGGCGGGATCATCGACATCAGCCCCCACGTCCCGTTCCTGCAGAGCGCGCTCACCGCAGTCCAGAGCCCGTTCAAGGCGCTCTTGGCCCAGGTCCTGGGAAAGATGGTGGGACCGCTCCTCGTGGCCTACGGCTTCTATCGCTGGGTGCCCTCCTTTCTTGAATCGCGCGTGGTCATCGAACGTATGGCCGAGCAGCTTCAATTGAAACTCAGGACCCAGGCCGAGGTCCTGGCGCAGACGCAGGAGACGCTGCGGCTCCAGCAGGCCAACCTGGAATCGAGCCAGGTCATCGAGCGCATGGCCGAGCAGCTTCAGATGAAGCTCAAGACCCAGGCCGAGGTCCTGGCGCAGACGCAGGAGATGCTCCGGCTCCAGCAACTCAACCAGGCGGTCATCGAGACGGTGCCGCTCGGGATCCTTGCCACAGGTGTCGAGGGGACAATCACCCATGCCAACGCGGCGCTGTCCGCGATAACGGGTTTGGCGACCACGGACATTCTGGGACGACCCATCCCGGAGGCTTTCGAACGGTCGACTCTGAGAGAAACGTTGGACGAGGCGTCTCGCGAGCAGCACGGCGGTCCGAGGTCGACCGAGGCCCACGACGTTTGCCTGGCCGGCGTGCCCAGGGACCTGAAGATCACTGCAGCCCGATCGGCAGATGGCGTCTTCGTCTGCGTCATCGAGGACATCACGGCCCGGGTCGCCGCGGCCAAAGCGGAGAAGCACTACCAGGTGCAGCTCCTGCAAAACGAGAAGCTATCTTCCATCGGAGGGCTCGTATCCGGAGTTGCCCACGAGCTCAACAACCCGCTCACGATCGTCGTGGGGTATGCCGATCTCCTCACACGCCGGCCGCCCCCCCAGGTCCTCCTTGACAAGGCTCTGGCCGACATCAAGAGGGCGGCGATGCGTTGCGAGAAGATCGTGGCTGGTCTGTTGATCTTCGCGCAGCAACGAGCCCCGGAGCGTACATCCATCGATGTGGCCGAGGTGCTCGAGGAGGCTGTGCTGCTGCGCTCCTACCAGTGCAAGGTCCACGACATCGAGGTGGTGCGGGACTACCGGACCGTTCCCCGGACCATGGGAGACGGGCACCAGCTGCTCCAGGTCCTTTTCAATCTCATCAACAACGCGTACCAGGTGTTGCAGGATCACACCGGGCTGCGACGACTCACGGTGAGCTGCTGTCAGGCGGGCGGCACCATCAGAATCGGGGTGGCCGACAGCGGTCCCGGAGTTCCCGCGGAGATCTCGGGCAAGATCTTCGATCCGTTCTTCACCACGAAACCGCTCGGAATGGGGACAGGCCTCGGGCTGTCGGTCAGCCTCGGCATCCTCAAGGCGCACGGTGGAGACCTGCGCCTGGAGTACACGCAAGGTGGCGGGGCGCTGTTCGTCTGTGACGTTCCCATCACGGATCAGGTTGTGCTGGCGGCGGTGCGTCCTGTCTCGCTGCTGTCGGATTATGCGCTTGCAGGGAGATCCATCCTGATCGTGGACGACGAGGAGGGTGTCCTGGGGTTGTGCAGATCGTACCTGTGCGTGTACAAGATGGCCGTCGACTACTGCGCCAACGGCGCGGAGGCTCTCGAAATGATCAGAAAGCGGCTGTACGATCTCGTACTTCTGGATGTGCGCATGCCGGAGCTGGGCGGACGGGAGATGTACGACCTGTTGCGCGTGGAGAACCCGCAGCAGGCGAGCCGGGTCGCATTCATGACCGGAGACTCCTCCGACGAGTCCACCTGGCGGTTTCTTCAGGAGAGCGGCCGCCCCTACCTTCTCAAGCCGTTCCGCATGGGGTGTCTGGACAAGATCCTGGGTGAGCTGACTTCGAGTTCATGACCCGGCGCCTCGCCGGATCCGAGTCGCGCCCCCGAGCGCGACCTCGATCCGGATCCCCTCCTCTTTCTTCTCTCCCAAGAGCGCGACCTTCAACCTGATCCCTTCTTCTTCCTCTTCTTCCTCGTGACCATGGATCCAGGCCGCCGCCTGATCACAATGGAACAGGTGGGGGATCCTGGCCGCCCTCGGACCTGCTACCGATCCCTGTGGGCGTCACGAGACTCTCGCTGGACGACCGGGCTGGCACCCGTCTTGCGGTGGTCTGCGAGTCGGGAGGATTGCCAGATGGTGATGGCCAACGGTCATCAGGGGAAGGTACTGGTCGTCGAGGACGAGAAGAAGCTGTGGGGCGTCTTGCAGCGGCTGTTCAGCGACGAGGGATGGGAGTTCACCTTCGCGAGTTCCGCCGAGGAGGCGATGGACACCCTTGGACAGCCGGGCCAGCTGGATGATCTGGCCGTCGTCCTCGTCGACATCGGCCTTCCGGGCGCTTCCGGCCTGGACTTTCTTCGCTGGATACGGGGCATCGACGTCAATCTGCCGGTCGTCATGCTCACCGGCCAAGCGGACGCGAAGACCGCGGCAACCTACATGAAGGAAGGGGCGGCCGACTATGTCACGAAGCCTTTCCAGAGCAGAGACCTCGCCTCGACCGTGCATCGCGTCGTCGAGGCCAGCCGGCGCGTCCGCCCTTCGCCGGGGCTCTTCCTCGATCATCAGTTGAGCTTCTTGATGGGCCCGTCGGAGAAGGTCCGCCAGTTGACCCGGCTCTTGATCAAGGTCAGCTCGACCGACATGGCGGTGCTCATCAAGGGAGAGAGCGGGACCGGCAAGGAGATCCTGTCGCGGCGTATCCACGACCTGTCCGGCCGTTGTCGAGGACCTTTCATCGCGGTGGACTGCGGAGCGATCCCCGACAGTCTGATCGAGTCCGAGCTGTTCGGCTTCAAGAAGGGCAGCTTCACCGGCGCCCACGCGGACCAGCACGGGAAGATCCGGGCGGCCCACGGGGGCACCCTCTTCCTGGACGAGGTCGAAAACCTGGCGCAGGCCACCCAGGTGAAGTTGCTCAGATGCCTCCAGGAACGCGAGGTGACGCCGATCGGTGCTACCAGGCCTGTTCCGTTCGACATCCGGCTCGTCAGCGCCACCAACATCTCGCTTGGCGAGAGAATTGCGAAGAAGGAGTTCCGACTGGACCTGTTCCACAGGATCGCCGAGTTTCCGCTCTCCATACCGCCACTGCGGGAGAGGCCCACCGACCTGCTGTACCTGGCCGCGAGGTTCCTGCGAGAGTCGTGCGAGGAGTTCGGGAAGTGCTTGAAGCCGCTCGACCAGACCGTTCTCGACGAATTGCTGAGACACCGGTGGCCGGGGAACGTCCGGGAGCTCCGGAACGCCATCCGACGAGCCGTGCTGGTCAGTCAGGAACGGATCACGACGCTGTCGATGGAGCGCACGGAGATGGACGGGATCCGGGACCCGGTTCCCGTCTGTACGGAGGACCAGATCGTGGTTTCTGCCCGGGCGAGCGTCTCGGCCGAGGCGATCAAGCAGGGCAGGGTGCCCTTCAAGGAGATTCGCAACCGGGTGCTGGCCCAGATCGAGCAGGGGATCTTGAAGGCCGTGCTGGAGCGCCTGTCGGGCAACAAGCTCCAGACCGCCAGGGTTCTTGGCCTCGACTACAAGACGGTGCACTCGAAGGCCAAGGCGATCTTCGAAGGGAGAGGCATTCATGGCGAGGAAAAAGAGTGACGGTTCCGGTGAGGAGGGCGCGGCGAACGACCTGGGAGATCTCTTCTCGGGTCTTGGGAATCTGGTCGAGAAGCTGGGCGAGCTGGCCGAGAAGGGGGCCGTGCTGCGCCGTGAGGGTTCGATCGAGGGCACCGGCGGCAGCAAGGGTCTCAAGGGAGTCTACGGGTTCACGGTCGACGTCGGGGGAGGCTCCGATCGATCGCCTCGGGTCGAACCGCTCGGGACCATCAAGAAAGATGCCCAGGGAGAGCCCACGGTCAGCGAGGAGCGGGAGCCGGTCGTCGATCTCTTCGACGAGGCCGACCACGTGCTCGTGATCGCAGAGATGCCCGGCGTCGAACTCGAGCACGTGAAGGCCGAAGTCCGCGGGGATGCGCTGGTCATATCGGCCGGCACCAAGGGCCGGAAGTACCACAAGGAGACGCTGCTTCCCCGGAGCTTCGAACAGTCACGGCGCTCGACGTCCATGCGCAACGGCCTCCTGCAGGTACGCCTGGAAAAGACCTCCTGAAGGAGTATCCATGAAGGGCGAAGTTCCGAAGCCACCCGACGGGGGTGGCGTCGGGTGGGCGTGACGCAGCGCGACACCAGCAAACGCAAGGCAAAGGCCGGGCCGGCCATCGCGGCCCCTCTTCTCTATCTGTACGGAGTCGCGGCGAGGGTGACGAAACCAAGAGAATCCGGTCGATTCGAACGGTGCGCGACCGATCGGACCGATCCTGAAGCCAGTCCCTGGCTCCTGGCTTCCGGCGTCGAGGAGCAGGTGCCGGTGGAGGCGGTCGACCACGGCACCGTCCTCGCCATCGTGAGTCGCGTTCCAGCGGCGGATTACGAGGAGGAGCCTCTGGCAGGACACCTCAGGAACCTCTCGTGGGTCATGGAGCGGGCCAGCCGGCACAACCAGGTGCTGGTGGACCTGGGCGCCCGGATGACGATCCTCCCCTGTCGCTTCTGCACGCTGTTTCGACACGAGGACGCGCTGAGGCACGCGTCGTCGGAGCGAATGACGGCGATCGGCAAGATGCTGAAGCGGGTGGCCGGGCGGGCCGAATGGGCTGTGAAGGTGTATGCGGTCCGACCGGTCGAGAAGAAGTCCACGACCTCGGCAAGCGGAGCTCAGTACTTCACGTCTCTCGCCAGGGAGAGAGCGGCCGAAAGAAGCGCAGGCCAGAGAGCGAGGGCCAGCATCGACACCATCGTTCAGTCGATCCTCGAGGTCACCCAGGAGGTCGTGCCGCTCGAGCTGCGGCAGATCGCCGACGGCCCGACCAGTGACCTGATCTTGAACCTGGCGTGCCTTGTCGACAGACACCAGGAGACCGCTCTGAAGCGCGTCCTCGGCGATCTCACCGCACGCGGCCCGGAGCTCTGCATAGCGCTCACGTTCAGCGGGCCGCTGCCGCCCTACAGCTTCGTCAAGGACCCTCTCTCCTGAGACACCCGGCACTGTTCCCATCTCTCGCCGGGTCCCCCGGTCCTCCATCGGCCACCACACGCGCACCATCCTCGGTGCTACGTCGAGCGACTCCGCTCGCGAGGATCTTGAGGAATCGATTCCATGATCGACCTCACCATTATGGAACCGATTCCATAATCCCGGTCAGGCTTGCCGATCGAATCGATCGCGAGCGGTCCAGGAGGGTCACGTTCACGGAAGGACCCGCGCCCTCGGAGTTCGATGTGCAGAGCCCATGACGCGCGGCCTTCGCCGAACGAGGCGACTACTGGCATTCTCCTTGCGACAACCGAACCCGCAAAGGGGCAAGGGCGGACATGCAAACGCTCTTTCCCGGAACGTGCTGGGGAGGGGGTGAATGAAACCGATGGCAAAGATCCAGAAGTCAACCGATTCTTCGAGCCTCGCCGAAGTCGTGGACCGCATCCTCGACAAGGGTATCGTCATCGACCTGTGGGCGAAGGTGTCCCTGGTCGGAATCGAGTTGCTCTCAGTCGAGGCCCGCGTCGTGGTGGCGTCCGTGGAGACCTACCTGAAGTACGCCGAGGCCATCGGGCTGACCGCGACGGCGGCCGCCCCCGCTTAGGATCCTGGAAGATCCGA
>JACQZM010000065.1 GCA_016213885.1 Candidatus Rifleibacteriota bacterium
ACCTGCAGGTGCGCAACCTCCTGGGCTCCGACCCCCAGGCCGACCGCCGGGCCCTGGCCGCCCTGCGCCAGGCCCTGAACCTGGGCCCCACCGCCGGCGAGTCCCTGGCCAGCGCTCTGAAAGCCGCCCACGATCTGCCCCTGGCCCTGGAGCTTCTCCCCCAGTTGGAACTCCCCGGCCGGGAGGATCGCCTGGCCAATCTCGCCCTGGCCGCGCGCCTGGCCCCCCCCGGTTCGGCCGGCCCCGGTGGCCTGGCCGCCCTGGCCCGGTTGCTGCTCGAAAGCCCCCTGGCCGAGGGTGATCGGAAGTCCCTGGAGAGCGTGCTGGGCAGCACCTCCGAGACCCCCGTCCTGACCCGCGTGGAAGACTGGCTGGGCCGCCAGGCCCCCGAGGAAGAAGCCCCCCTGACGCGGCTGGCCCGGGCCGGCCACCTGTTGGTGCAGAGCCACGGCTGCGAGCGCGCCGCCCAGGAACTGGCCCGCCGCATGAGCGCAGCCTTCGGCCAGGACTGCACCCAGGCCGCCCAGGTCCTGGTGCAACTCGGTCCCGCGGCCCTTCCCATCGCCCGCCAGCTGCACAATCCCGAAGCCCTGGGCGCCGCGCTGCCTCTTCTGAAAGACCTGGCCTGCCTTGAAAACCCCGAGCAGGCCTGGACCACTTTCACCACCCCCGTGGCCGCCGAGAGCCTGACCCAGCGTTGCCAGGCCGCCCACGAGTGGATCGAGCAAAGCTCGGACACCGTGGCCATGGCCGCCGAGTCCTGGTCCTCCCTGACCACCCGGGGCAGCCTGCCCCAGGTGCTGCAGGCCGGCCAGAGCCTGCGCGCCAGCCTGGCCCCCTGGGGTCGACCGTCCTGGCTCAAGGCCATCACCATGCTCCAGCAGATGCAGCGCCGCCACCAGGCCCCCGCTGACTTTCCCCAGGCCGTAGAAGCCTTCCAGTCCGCCCTGAGCCGCCTCACCCCGCAGATGGTCATGCAGGGCCTGGACCTCGAGGCCGTAGCCCGCGAGATGCTCCACCCCGGCGCCCAGACCCCCGCCACCGGCCTGCGCGATGAAGCCGCCGCCATCACCATGCCCGGCGTGCGCCTGCGTAAACGCACCGCCTGAAGGCGCCGTCCCGCGTGTTAGCCCGGCCCGGGCTGCCAGGACGGCTGCCCAGCCCGATCAGGGCCGCCGACCCGCGAACGCCTGGCTCAGCAACCGAACGTGGCCCTCCACCATGAGTCCATCCTGGGGTGGAGAAACGTTTGTCCCCAAACCATGCCAATCTTGCCTTTTTCTGCTAAACTATATCTCAGTGGGGCACAACCAGGGGTAGAGGAGGGGTCGCAGGAGGGGTCGCGGGTCTGGGGGCAGCGCCGCCACCACGACGGTCCAGCCCGTGTATGCCAGCGACCTGTTGCCGTGGCTGTGCTCGCTGCCCGCTGTCGGCGGCTTGCCACCGGAGGTCGAGAAGAAGCTGTGGGAGGGGGCCATGACCTCTTCCGGCAAGCTGTTCGAGGGGAACCTGGGCAACGGGCTCCTCGCCTTTCACGCGGCGATGAGGGAGAAGGTCACCTATCAGTTTCAGAGCAGAGATTCGTTCCGTAGACGATGTCTGGCCGGGGGCACTCTGAGGCTTCCGGGGATCGCCGTGATCGGTGAATCGGAGACTCTCCAGCTTCCGGCGATCCAGAAGGTGGCGGACGGGGGAATCCTGCTCCACTCGGGCGAGATCAGGGTCACGGGCGACATCACGCGCGGTGGCACGGGCGAACCGCTGACGCTGGTGAGCCTCCAGAAGGACATCGTCATCGGTCCGGGCGTGGGCCGGATCGAGGCCCAGCTCATCGCACTCGACGGTTCGGTCCGCTTCGGCTCGACGAACGATGTCGTCATCGAAGGGGGAGTCTCGACCAGGACGCTCGCCCTGGAGGACCTGAGAGATCGACCCGCTCACCGCGTCGTGAGATACGCCCCGGAGCTGGATCCGCTGGGGCCGACCCGGGCCACCGCGGTCAGGGTGTTCTTCGGCGGCAAGGCCGGGAAACCGCTGATCTCGGTCTCCGGAGGTGGTTAGCCTCGATGCGGAACCGACTCGGATTCTCGCTCGTCGAGATCCTGGTGGTGCTGGTCGTGGGGGCGCTCCTCCTCTACGTGGCGTACAACGGTCTGGTGCTTCTCAGAAGGAGCGAGCGGTCGATCGACCGGGAGGCGTCTCGGGCGATCATGGAAGCCAGGGTCCTGGAGCTTCTCATGCACGACATCCGCTCGTCCTGGGGCCCGGTCTCCTCGCCCGGCGACGGGGAGTATCGCCTCGTCCGGGCGGTCATGGTCGACGGTGAGCTCAAGGCGGTGGCGGTCACCTGGCGCATGCGCGACGGTGGCGGCGGCCAGAGCGCGCCGGTCCTGGTGCGCACCGTCGAGGGCCAGCGTCCCCAGGAGTTCCGTTTCAGCGGTCTGGTGAAGCCCGACGAACCCCGGTTCGCCTTCAGGATCGAGGATGTGCCCGATGGCCTCTTCACCCCGTGAGCGGCGTCCGCGCGGCCTCTCGATGGTGGAGGTCGTGATGTGCCTGGCCATCCTGGCCCTCGCCTTCGTGCCCATCGTCGATCTCTTCACCGCCAGCCATCGCACCAGCTACTCGGCTCGCACGCTGCGCGACGCGACCGTGCACGCGCAGACTCTTCTCGAGGCCGTGGCCAAGCTCGATCCGGCCGAGCTGCCCGCGGTACCCGTGGATACCGAGACCACCCTCCTCGAGGGCAGCGTCCTGACCGGCAGCGGGGGCGCCGGCCGGTGGCAGCAGGTGGTCGACTTTCTCGGCAAGCCGCCGCCCTTTCCGATGAAGCGCAGGGTGATCGCCCGTCGTTTTCCAACGGGCGAGCTCGAGTTCAGGGTCACTGTGGAGTGGATGGCCGTGGTGACCGATGCGAAGACCCACCAGAAACTGTCATTCTCCAGCTTCTCCTCGCCGAAGAACTGGAGGTGATGGCACCGAGCCGGTCCGGTGATGCGCCGGATCGGAGTCGGGAACCCGGGAGACCGGCAAGACCAGGAAGCAGGTCTCTCGGCGGCCGGCGTTTGGCTGCATCGGCCGCCGCCATCTCGCGGAAGGGTCAGCTGCCGACGAACCGGATCTACTCCGCGCGATCAGGGGTCGGGCAGGCCCGGCATCCGCGGCACGGACTCCCGGTCCATGCCCTGGTCGATCAGCAGGCACCGGAGCGACGGTCGATACCGCTCCAGCCCCCGTGGAGTCTCCTCGATCAGCCTGTGGATCTCATGCTGGGCCGTCCAGGTCGGCTTGCCTGGTCAAGCCCCACGCTCGGTTCCAGCCCGGCGTGACCGAGTGGATCGGTCGGCCCTCGGAGGCTATACTGATCCTGGTGTCCATCCGCGCCAGGATGACGGGAGGGGCAGGGAAGTGCCGACATCGAAGACCTACGCCCCTTCCGACGGCACCTGAACCAGCCCCCCCCTACCCCATCTCGCTGGATCAGCCCGGGTTCGACGTTTCTGCAAGCTCTGCCGGGCAGATCATCGAGCTTCTTCACCCCCGAGGAGCTCATCCTGTCACGGACCGATGCCGCCTGACGAGGGCACCACCCTACCGGCCAGATCAGGGAGACCGCCACGCCCATGAGCAACGAGACCATCACGAGTGAAGAAGCGACCGACGTCGCCGACCATCCGGCGCAGGACGGGGGGAAACCGCTTCCTGGAGAAGTGCTGCACACGATGATCCTCGCGTCCGCGATGGATGGCTTCTGGCAAACTGACTGCGAAGGCCGGATCCTCGAGGTGAACGACGCCTACTGTCAGATGAGTGGCTACAGCGAGGCTGAACTGCTGACGATGTCCATCTGGGCTCTGGAGGCAGTCGAGTCGCCAGATGATGTGAAGGCCCATATCGAGAAGCTGAGGACCCAGGGCGAGGGTCGTTTCGAAACCAGACACCGTCGCAAGGATGGGAGCCTGTTCGATGTCGAGGCCAGCGTCCGATACCGGGCCGAGGCCGGTGGCCGCTGCATCGGGTTCTTTCGAGACATCACCGACCGGAAGCGGGCGGAGGAGGCGTTGCGCTCCTCGAGGAAACTGCTCCAGCTCGTGCTGGACACGATCCCGGTCAGGGTCTTCTGGAAGGACCGGGACCTGCGATTCCTCGGCTGTAACCGCTCCTTCTGCAGGGATGCCGGCGTGAACGGTCCCGAGGAGTTGCTGGGCCTGGATGACTTCAGCATGCCCTGGCGAGAACAGGCCCAGGCGTACCGCGCCGATGACCTCAGGACCATCGAGAGCGCTGAACCCCGCCTCGACTACGAGGAATCACAGACATCCCCCGAGGGCAAGCGCCTCACGCTGAAGACCAGCAAGATCCCTCTGCGGGACGGGACCGGGCAGATCATCGGGGTCCTGGGCACCTACGAGGATGTCACGGCCCGGAAGACGCTGGAGTCGCAGTTGCTGCAGGCGCAGAAGATGGAGTCGGTGGGCCGCCTCGCGGGCGGGGTGGCGCACGATTTCAACAACATGCTCCAGGTGATCCAGGGATACACCGACCTGGTCATCGCGGAAGCCGGTCCGGAGGATCCCGAGCGAGAGCTTCTCGCCGAGATCCAGAAGGCCGCGAGCCGGGCGGCAGATCTCACCCGCCGGCTCCTGGCGTTTGCCCGGAGGCAGACCGTCAGCCCCAAGGTGCTCGACCTGAACGACGCCGTCGGTGGCATGCTCAAGATGCTTCGCCGACTCATCGGGGAGGACATCGACCTGGCCTGGGTCCCTGGCCACGACCTCCGCAGAGTGAAGGTCGACCCCTCCCAGATCGACCAGATTCTCGCCAACCTGTGCGTCAACGCACGCGACGCCATCGCCGACGTTGGCCACATCACGATCGCGACTCTCAACCGGGAGCTCGACGAGGCCTATTGTGCCACCCACCTGGGAGCGGTTCCGGGCCCGTATGTACTCCTGTCGGTACGCGACACCGGTCACGGTATGGACAGCGAGATCCTCTCTCACATCTTCGAGCCGTTCTTCACCACGAAGGGGCTGGGCGAGGGAACCGGGCTGGGGCTGGCTACCGTGTACGGCATCGTGAAACAGAACAACGGGTTCATCGATGTCCGCAGCGCACCCGGGGAGGGGACGACCTTCGACATCTACATCCCCAGTTTCGAGGCCGAGCGTGGCGGGATGCTGGCGGTACGCGAGGATGCGACACCGCCGCGAGGGACGGAAACGGTCCTTCTGGTCGAGGACGAAGAGGCGGTCTTGAAGCTCGGGAAGAGGATTCTCGAGGGCTTGGGGTACTCGGTGGTGACCGCGGGAACGCCGACCGAAGCCCTCGACCGGGCGCGGAACCACACTGGAGAGATCCATCTCCTGATCACGGACGTGGTGATGCCGGAGATGAACGGGCGGGACCTCGCCGAAGCTCTCGCTTGCTTGCGGCCCGGACTCAAGCGTCTTTTCATGTCCGGCTACACGTCCGTCGTCATCGCCCCTCGCGGGATCCTCGAAGAGGGCGTGTGCTTCATCCAGAAGCCGTTCACTCCCGATGCGCTGGGCATGAAGGTGCGCGAAGCTCTGAAGGGTTGACCTCGCGTGGTGACGCGCCACACGACGCCGATGGAACGAGCCGGCGAAGAGCTGGCGCTTGGTGGAGGTGCTGAACGATCGAAAGACGCCTGGCCGGTGGCAGGCCGCTGACGCGCTGGCAAGCCTTGGACCCAGGGCGATGCCAGCGGTACCGTTCCTGAGGGTTCTGCTTTCTGACGCAGAAACGGCCGTACGACGACGGGCGGCGCAGGCGCTTGCGACTAGACGCCGCCGGCTGGCCTCCGGATCGAGAGAGTTCCCGGCAAGTGACGATAGCCGGGAACCGTGGCCACGACCAGTGAGCCATCTCTCAAGGCCCCTTGAAGCGGGGCAGAGCCCGCGTGTACATCCATGCCCAGCGGGGCGAAGATCTTCTGCACGATCCGCAGCAGATGGCTGTCGTCGGCGAACTTGCGACCCGTCAGCCGGAGCTTCCCACCCTGGACCGCGTACACCTGGGTCGGGCCCAGCACCCGGATCTCGGTCACGCCGGGATCTCTCAGCAGGTGCTCGATCGGGCCGAGTCCGATGACCTCGTCCATCACGTCCTGGACGAACTCCTCGCGGACCGAGCCGGGCCATTCCGTCGCGGATTGCGCGGCGACCTCGCTCACCACGCTTTCCACGGCCCGCCGTATGATCTCGTGCCTCGCCGAGTCGTCGGGCGCCTGCGCGAGGAGGTCGACCCTCAGCGCGTCGACCAGCCGATCCGGCACCTCCGGCCCGATCTGCCAGCGACCGTGGTCGTCCGGCCGAGGTTCCCCGACCTCCCTGCCGTCGGGGGCGCTCTGGAGCTCTGCCTCGACCCGCTCCATCGCCTCCACGTCCCAGTCCCCGTGGACCTCGCGAAGGGACCTGACCCTGCGCTCCTGCTCCTCCCTCGCCGTCGTCTCGGTCGGCTTGCGGATCGTCAGTGCGAGCCCATCCGGGGAGGAACCCGGGGCCGGCACGGTCGCCACGGCGATCGACCCATCCGGCAACCGAGCCTCCACCGGAGGCGAGCCTGGCCAGATCTCGAGACCCTGAGGCGACATGATCCTGCGAATCAGCGCCAGGAGATGATCCGCATCCCTGAAGCGGCAATCTGTCAACCGCGCCTGGCCGGCCTGGACGACGTGGACTCTCTGCGGACCGATGACGCGGATCTCCTCGACCGACGGGTCCACGAGCAGCGGCTGGATCGGCCCGAAGCCGACCATCTCGTCCAGCACGCTCCCGACGATCCTCTCGCGCAGCGCGGACGACACTTTCGGCCTCCTCGTCACAAGCTCGGTGGCCAGCGCCTCCTCCACGATCGGGTGCAGAAAGCTCCGCGCGTCGCGTGCGGACGAGAACGCTGCCGAGACGTCGGGGGCCCCGAGCCTGTCGCAGACTCGCCCCAGGACGGCGAGCTGCGCCTGGCTCAGGGTCTCTTCGTCCGGAGCTTCCGGCTGGCTGGCGTCAGCTGGCGATGCGAGGGCATCCACCGTATCGCCAGCCGATCCTGGCGCCGAGGCGGACCCGGTCGTGCTCGAGGGCCCGCCCCCCGGCCACAGCCTGCGCAGCATCGCCCAGAAGCCCAGGATACCCATGGCGATCGGATTGCCCACTTTCACGGAGCCCCTCCCTCGGGGTCGGCTCGTCCCCGTCGTGCCTGCAAACCACCGTATCCCCCTCCGGGGCTCTCGCGCAACGCCGCGGAGCCACAGGCCCCTGCTTCCAGTTCCCGGCATCTACCCGCGCAGGCTGCGCCCGGTCTGTGCCCGGGGTGCGCGGAAACTCCTTGCCGGTCCTCTCGTGCATTTCTGCCCCTCGAACCAGGGGTGAAACGACGTGTCGGGACAGCCTTTTCGTCGTCTTGGCCTGCCACTCCGTAGTATCCTGGGACTCCCATGGAAGCGCCCCCGAGGAAGACGATCCTGGACGCGATCGGCCACACGCCGCTGGTCTGGCTCCGGCGGCTCGCCGCAGGCCTGCCGTCGACCGTGCTGGCCAAGTGGCGCCACCCTGGTCGAGGCCACCGCGGGCAACACCGGCCTGGGGCTCGCGCTGGTGGCGGCGGCCAGGGGGTACAGGCTCGCCTGCGTGATGCCCGAGAAGATGTCCATGGACAAGCGCGTGGCGCTGGCGAGCCTCGGGGCCTCGCTGGTCATCACGCCGAACGTGCCGCCGGACGACGAACGGAACTTCCGGAACGTGGCGCGACGGCTGGCACGAGAGAGGGGCTGGTTTCACACGGACCAGTTCGCCAACCCTGCGAACCCCCGGATTCACGAGAGCACCACCGGGCCGGAGATTCTGACCCAGGTCGACGGCCCGATCGGGGCGTTCGTCGCCGGGGCCGGCACAGGGGGCACCTTGACCGGGGTCGGGCGGTTCTTGAGGTCGCACAGCCCCGGGGTCCGTATCGTCCTGGCCGATCCGATCGGGTCGCGACTCGCCCACCTGGTCTCGACCCGCCATCCGGACGTCGACTCGCCCTACCAGGTCGAAGGCATCGGCGGCAGCGTGCTGCCGGAGGTTCTCGACCTGACCATTCTCGACGAGGCCGAGCGAGTGAGCGACGAGGAGAGCATCGAGACCACCATGCGGCTGTGGCGGGAGGAGGGCCTGTTCGTCGGGCCCTCGTCCGGGACCGCCGTGGCGGCAGCTCTGCGCGTGGCCAGCCGCCCGGAGCTCGCGGGCCCGGTGGTCGTGGTGCTCGCGGACTCGTGGGACCGCTACTTCTCCAAGCCGTGGCTGAGCTGGCATCCCGATCCAGGAGCGGGCCGAGGCGGCGGTACTCGTCACCCGCGGCGCGAACGGAATGGTCCAAGCGACACCGTTGTCCGAAACTCGGAAGTTCGAGTCCCTGAGCCGCCATTTTGAGCTCGGTGAACTCTGGTACAACGTCGGCGAGGAGCGGATGACCCGGTGACGACGCTACCGGAGTGTCGGGTCTTCCTTGCGGGTGAAGGCTCCTCGGACATCGGAGACCTGGCGAGGAGCACGGGCCGTCGGAGGCGGCCGTGCACGACCGGTGGCAGCGTGCTAGGATGTGATCATCGACCTCCCGGCCAGCGCCGGGCGGATTCCGGCATACCGCGGAGGCCAGTGGCCGCTGGCTGAGCCGCATCGACGATGCACACGCAGAACCTGTCCGCATGGACTCACGAGCACGTCTTCGACTCGGGCAACCGTCTCGCCGAACGCTCCACCCGGGTCGTGATGGCCATCACGGCGTCGATGATGGTGGCGGAGATCGCCGCGGGCTGGTGGTTCAACTCCATGGCGCTGCTGGCCGATGGCTGGCACATGAGCTCGCACACTCTCGCCATCGGGCTCTCCGCGCTCGCCTATGCTGCCGCCCGTCGCTACTCCCGTGATCCCCGGTTCGCGTTCGGCACCTGGAAGATCGAGATCCTCGGCGGCTTCGCCAGCGCCAACTTCCTGCTCGTCGTGGCCGTCATGATGGTGGTGGGGTCGATCGAACGGATCCTCTCTCCGAAACCGATCCACTATCTCGAGGCGATGATCGTCGCCGTGGTGGGCCTGGGTGTCAACGTCGTCTGCGCCATGGTCCTGGGTGAAGCCGACGGGCCGGGCGACCACCACGGAGAGGGTGCGTTCGGGCACCGAGGGTCTCACGGTCACCATCACGACCTGAACCTGAAGTCCGCCTACCTGCACGTCGTGGCCGATGCGGCCACGTCGGTTCTGGCCATCGTCGCGCTCGCCGGTGGCTGGCGCTACGGGTGGTCGTGGCTCGACCCGGCGATGGGAATCGTGGGCGCCGCTCTCGTCGCCACCTGGGCGAAGAACCTCCTGGTGGACACCGGTGCGGTGTTGCTCGATCGGGAGATGGACCATCCCGTGGTGGAGGAGATCCGGAGCGTCGTCGAGACCGGCCCCGAGGCCGGGGAGACCCGCGTCGCCGATCTGCACGTCTGGCGCATCGGCAAGCGGTCCTACGCCTGTGCCCTCAGCGTGGTCACCCACGACCCTGCCCTGACCGCCAATCGTGTTCGCGAGCAGCTGTCGGTGCACGACGAGATCGTCCACGCGACCGTGGAGATCCACCTGTGCCACGGGGCCGGGGCCGCCGGCGCTCCGGAGCCTGGCCCCCCGACCCTCCCGCGGACCGGTAGCTGACACGAGATCTCGGAGGACGTCACCACGTCGGCACGGCCAGCAGTTGCTGCAGCTTGCACAGCAGCGTGTTCGCCCCGTACGGTTTCTGCAGAAAGGGCAGTCCTCTTTCCCGGATGCGCTCCCAGTCAGACTTCTCGTCGGAGTAGCCGCTGGAGAACAGAACGCGAAGCCCGGGTCTCGTCTTCCAGAGGTGGTCGAACAGCGACAGCCCGTTCTGATCGGGCAGAGTCACGTCGGTGAACAGCAGGTCGATCGCGGCCGGCTCTCGCTCGAACATCGTGATCGCCTCCGCGGCCGTGGCCGCGACCTGGACGTTGTACCCCCCGACCCCCAGAGCCCTGCTCAGCCAGAGCCGGAGACCGTTCTCGTCCTCCACGACCAGCAGATGCTCTCCCTTGCCCTTCAGACTCTCCATCCGGGTCGCCACCGCGACGACCGCTTCCGCCTCGCCGCTCACGCACGCCGGAATGTGGATGGTGAACGTCGACCCGCAGCCCTCCTGGCTGGTCACGGTGATCCAGCCGTCGTGCTGTTTCACGATCCCGTGGATGACCGCCAGCCCGAGGCCGGTTCCTCTTCCGACGCCCTTCGTCGTGAAGAACGGCTCGAAGATCCGCGGGAGCACGTCCTCGGGGATCCCCATGCCGGTGTCGGACACTTTCAGTCTGCAGAACCAGCCTGTCCGTCCCTCGGGCATCAGCGTCAGATCGCCTTGCTGGACGAGAACGTGGTCGGTCTGGATCGTGAGCCGTCCGCCGTTCGGCATCGCGTCGCGGGCGTTCACGGCCAGATTGAGCAGAACCTGCCCGATCAGGCCGGGGTCGGCTTGGACGCGCTTGAGAACGCCGGCCAGCTGGGTGTGGACCTCGATGTCTTCACCGATGAGACGCCGGAGCATCTTCTCCATGTCGCGGACGGCGGTGTTCAGATCGAGCACCTTCAGCTCGATGACCTGCCTCCGGCTGAACATGAGGAGCTGGCGCGTCAGGGCGGCGGCCCGCTGCGACGCGACGATGATCTGCCGGACGTCCTCGATGCCCGGATGCTCGAGGCCGAGCGTGGTGAACAGCAGCTCGCTGAAGCCCTGGATGACCGTCAGCACGTTGTTGACGTCGTGGGCGACGCCGCCGGCCAGCCGGCCGATCGCATCCATCTTCTGCGACATCCGGAGCTGCTCCTCGAACCGGTCGCGTGCCTCTTCGGCGAGCGCCTTCTGGGCGATCAGGGCCACCGTGCTGCTGAGTCCAGCGAGCATCGAATCTTCGGCGGACGTGATGGGGTGCTTCGCGAACAGCGCCAGAACGCCGAGCGTCTGCCCTTCCGGAAGGCCGAGCCGGTAACCCGCGAACGACACGAGCTCCAGGGCGCGCGCCCACTCGTGGTCGTGAACGAGCGGTTCGGTCTGCACGTCGTTGGTGAGGAACCTGTGGTCCTTGCCGGAGGCGATGCGGCCGATCTTGTAGGAGTCGAGCGGGACCCGGCCATGAACCTGGCCGTCCGTGTGGGTGTACCGGCCCGCGCTCGCCATCAGATGCAGGCAGCGGTCACGACGCAGGCACGCGTGCGGCCCCGCGGCGACGGCGGCATGCACACAGCCCCGGTCGCATCGGTCTCCGGGCCGGATCAGCCAGATGCGGCAGAAGTCGCCTTCGAAGGCCCGGACGATGCTCTCGGTGATGTTCGTGAGTTTCTCGCTCAAGGGTACCGATGCCATCAGCGACCGCAAGAGCGCGTTGGTGGCCTCGAGACGCAGTAGCGTGGCTTGCCGCTCGTGCTCGGCCCGCCGGCGATCGGTCACGTCCTGGGCGAAGCCGATCAATCGTCGGGCGTGGCCGTCCTTGTCCCGGATCAGCTCGCCCTCGGTCCAGACGATGCGGTCCCGCGATTCCGGGATCACCACGCGGTACTCGATCGGAGACAGCCTGCCCGTCTCGAGAACACTGCCGAGAGCGGCCCGCAGCGCCGGCACGTCCTGCGGGTGGACACTCTTGAGCGCCGCTTCCAAGGAGCCGTCGAACTCCGTGGGGTCGATTCCGAACAGCGCGTACATCTGACGGGACCACTCGAACCTCCCCGTCTCCAGGTCGAACTCGAAGCTACCGAGCCTGGCGATCTCCTGCGCCCTGGTGAGCATCCTCTCGGACTCCCGGAGAGAGTCCATCGTGAGCCTTCGCTCCCGGCGAGACCGCGCCTCTCGCAGCTCCCGATCCAGCGTCGCCTCCAGGCGCGCCAGCTGGCCCATCTCGATGCAGTCCTGCGCCCCTTCCCTGACGGCCCCCACGGCAGTCTCCTCTCGGAGGCTGCTCGAGACGACGATGAAGGGGACGTCCAGACCGCTGTCCTGCAGCTCACGCAGCGCCGCGAGCCCGTCGAAGCACGGCGCCGAGCCGACGGCGAGCACCACGTCCCACGGCTTTCTCTCCAGGGCAGCGCGCGTCTGCGGCAGCGTCTCCACGATCTCGTGGATCGGCTCGTACCCGATGCGGACCAGATTGTGAACCAGAGTCGAGACCTCCTCCCGGGCACCCTCGACAATGAGCACTCTGAGAGGGGAACTCATTCGTATCGGACTCCAGTTCGGCCGGGTTTTCCGCCGGCCCTCGTTCAGGCCTTCAGCTTCGCCTCCAGCCCCCGGACCTGGGCCTTGAGCGTCTCGATCTCCCGGTCCCTGGCGTCATCACCGGCGCTCCGACACAGGTCGGGGTTTCTCACCCACCAGTCGATCCCCATCTCGCGAGCCTTGTCGACGGAGGCGATCATCAGCCGGATCTGGATCGTCAGCAGTTCGATGTCGACCAGCTTGATCTTGATGTCCCCGGCAATGACGATCCCCTTGTCCAGGATGCGCTCCAGGACGTCTCCCAGCGTTGACGACTGGACGGCGTGGGTCACGTGTTGAGCCATGGATTGCCTCCTAGAGCAGCTTCCCGAAAGGTCCGAGGTCGAGGTCGAGGTCGAGGTCGTCCTGGGTCAACCCGAAATGAGTTCTCGGAGTCTTTGTCTCGTCTTTGAGCGCCTTGAAGGCACAGCCCAGTCGTTCCGTCTCGCCGTCAGTCAGGCCGCCCGCCTCGACCCTCCTGATCGCCTGACGCTCCAGGAGCTGCCTCGAGAGCTCCATGATCGTGAGCACGAGCTGGCCGAGCCCGCGTCGGACATTTTCCGGGTCCATGTTGATCCGGCTCTTCTTTCCACCCGGCGCCGCCCTCCGCAACAAAGCCATGTCAAACCTCTTCGGCTGGCCGATCTCGCCGGACAGCGGTGTGGTCACGGACACCGGAGCTCCTGGCCTTCTCGTACGAACAGGCCACCAGCTCCAGCGCCACGTAGAGCAGCTCGATGTCGGCCACCT
>JACQZM010000066.1:0-8890 GCA_016213885.1 Candidatus Rifleibacteriota bacterium
GGGTGATGAAGCCCTGCGAATCGACTCGGGGCGTGACGTCGACGACCAGGCCGACGTCGTGCTCCTCCGGAGGCCGCGAGACCCCTGAAGAGAACACGACCTTGTCCCCGAGGGTGAACCGCGCGGCGGTACCGCCGACGGCCAGCAGACGCGGGCTCGCCACGGTCCGGGCCAGTCCCCTCTTCTCCAGACTGTCGAGCGCCTCACCGGATCCGCCGTCGGTCTTGCTCAGGAGGCTCGGGACCTGACCGGGGTCCACGGCCACGATTCGTACATCGATGAGTACCTGAGGCGCTGGCGCGGTGCGCTCCGTCACCGGCGGTTCCACGGCGGGCGGACCCCAGCGCTGCTCCGCCCGGTTCAGCCACAGCCCGACCGCCACGGCCACCACCAGGCACACCGCGGCTCCTGCCCTGCGGAGCCCCCGCCCGCGGGAGAAGGCGACTTCACCTGCCGGGAACACCTTCCGATCGCCCCTGTCACCGTTCATGCAACCCTCCGCCTCGCGGCTGCCGGACCCAAACAGACAGACAAAATTATACGCAAGTAGCACTATTTTGTCTACAGGAGATCGACCGGACGGGTGGACGACCGGCCGCGAGATCGCCCCAGGGTCCCCGGTCGATCCATCGTCCTGGTGGGCACCGGGCGACGCGGTCACTCCTCGTCGCGGCACTGGCGGCCGAGACGCTGGATCACGTCTTCCAGGCGCTCCGTGATCTCCTCGATCGAACCGGAGTACCGGCGAGGCTCACCGATGTTCACCCGGGCCAGAAAGGGAACCGGGTACCAGGACCCGCGGGGAAGGATGCGGCCGAGGCCATGCATGTAGACGGGGATCACGGCCACGTCCGGGAAACGCTGGATGAGGCGCCCGGCTCCGGCCCTGAACCGGGTCAACTTCTCGGGCTCGCCCCGAGTGCCTTCGGGGTAGAGGATCAGGCTGTCCCCGGCCGCGATGGACAAGGCCATGGACTCCAGCGGATCGTCCCCCTGGTCGTCCCTGGTGCGCCGGATCGGGAGGATGTTGAACAGGAGCCTCGTGAGGAAGCTCAGGGGGCGCGAGGTCTCGAAGTAGTCCGCTGCGGCCACCGGTCGGAACCGCTCCATGCGGGTGACGCCGATCAGGTCGAGCAGCACCACCGTGTCGAGGTGACTGTTGTGGTTCGAGACGATCAGCGCCGGTCCCTCGACCTCGAGGTTGCCTCTCCCCCTGACGGTGATCCCGATGGCCAGCAAAAGGAACGGCTTCACCACGAGCCAGAAGAACAGCATCCGGATGAGCATGGCCATCAGCGGTGGAGGTGTCGGACACACCGGACAACGAGCGCCGCCGGGCGGGTCAGGGAGCGGAACCGGCCCAGGGCTGGGCCGCGACCCGGTCTGGAGCCGGCGAGCGCCATCATCGACCCGCCTCGTCGGTTCCCAGGATGCGGCGGCACCGGTTGCGGAAGCTGACGGCGGTCAGGGCCGAGAGGAGGTGGAACCAGAGGCTCCAGCCGGTTCCGGGCCACCAGTACAGCAAGAGCGACAGGAGGCCCACGGCGAACGCCCGATCGCTCTTGCCCATGGGGCCGTCGTAGACCCTCTCGCCGCAGATGCTCTGCCCCACGACTCCGACGAACTCGGTCAGGAGCGCCAGGACCACGAACGTCACGACCGGCCAGGTTCCCACGTGGACCGCGAACGGGAGGTACAGAACCACGTCGGACACCACGTCGCCCACCTCGTTGAGGAGCTGCCCCGTCGGAGACGAGAGGTCGAACTCCCGGGCCATCATCCCGTCGAGGGCGTTGAGCGCCATGCGGACGAACAGCGCGACCGGGACCAGCAGGAGCAGGGCCGGCACGGCGGAGGACGCGACGATGGCCACGCCGGTGGCGCCGGAGAGGGCCAGGGCGGCCAGCGTCAGCTGGTTGGGCGTCGCCCCGGCCTCGTGGAGCCTGACCATGTGGGGTCGAAGCCAGTCCTGGAACCGGGGCTTGAGATCGTAGATCGTCATGAGGATCGTGACCATGTCACATCTCCTGGGCGCTCCATCGAGCCGCCGGGTGGGGGATCGGCTCGCTCTTCCATGGGCCTGATGGTACCATGCCGGCGATGACGCTGACGGACGAGCGTGGTGCGATCCGACCCGGGTCGTCGCCGGGCACCGCTCGATCGGGGCTCTCGGCGGTGGTGCTCGCCGGAGGCCAGAGCAGGCGCATGGGCTGCTCCAAGCCGCTGTTGCCCTTCGGCGACGAGCCGTTGATCTGCCACCTCGTCCGCCGGCTCGGCGGAGCGTTCGCGGAGGTCATCGTGGCTGCCGGGCCGGCCCAGGAGCTGCCGCCCCTCGGGGCCACCGTGGTGAGAGACCGGGTCGTCGGGAGAGGCCCGGTGGCCGGTCTGATCGCCGGGCTCTCGGCGTCGACCAGGGAGGGCTGCTTCGTCGCCTCCTGCGATCTGCCGTTCCTCGACGTGGCCGTGGGGCTGTTCCTGGCCGCCAGGCTCCCGGGGCACGACGTGGTGGTGCCCAGCTGGGGCGACCGGCTCCAGCCTCTGTGCGCCGTGTACAGCACGGCGATGGTGGAGCCGCTGACCGCCATGCTGGCCCGGGACCAGCTCCGCCCGATCGAGCTGTTCCAGCAGGTGCGGACCCTGGTGGTCTCTCCCGGGGAGATCGCTCACCTCGACCCGGAGGGGCTCACCTTCCGCGACGTGACCGGGCCCGACGACTACGTGACCGCTCTGGAGCTGTGGGACGCGATCGGAGCGAGGCGCTCCGGGGTCCGGGCGCCCGGGTGAACGCGGAGGGCGCGACCCGGATCCGGCGCGATGCCGAGTCCAACACCCGTCGGCCGCGATCGAGGCTCGCGTGGGATCTATGGAGGGGACCCGGTCGAGATCGCACTCGGGGGAGTCGAGGTGCTGGCGTCGCGGGTTCCGGCGGTATAGGCTCCGGTGGTGGTCGACCGCGGGTGATACGTCGCGCCGCTCTCGCCGACAACGGGGGAGGTCGCGTCGTCCGGCTGACCGTGGAGCGCGGGTGGAGGCGCACCGCCGCCCCGGAAACTCCCATGGAGTTCACAGAGCGATTCAAGAGCCAGTACCGGATCGTCAAGCAGCTCGGCGCCGGCGGCATGGGCGCGGTCTACCAGGCGCACCAGGTGGCTCTGCAGCGCGACGTGGCGATCAAGGTCCTCGAGGGGATGGACCGGTCCGACTTCTCCCGGTTCGAGAGGGAGGGGAAGACTCTCTCGGCCCTCAGTCACCCCCGCATCTTGAAGGTGTTCGACGCGGGCATCGATGGCGAGACGCCCTACCTCGTCTGTGAGCTCGTCCGCGGCGACACGGTCGAGGGCGAGAGGATCCGCGAGCCCTACTCGCTCAGGGCGGCCCTCGAGCTCGGGGCCAAGGTGGCCGATGCGCTGGCCTACATCCATGCGCACGGGATCGTTCACCGGGACGTGAAGCCTGCGAACGTCTTCGTGGACGGCGACGAGGTCAGGCTCGGGGACTTCGGGCTGGCACGACGGGTCACGTCGGGGCACACGCTGACCGAGGCCGGGATGGTCCTCGGCACGCCGGCGTACATGGCGCCGGAGCAGGTGGCCGGTGGTCCGGCCGGCCCGGCCGCCGACCAGTTCGCCCTCGCGGTGATGTGCTACCAGCTGCTCTCCGGAGCGCTGCCGTTCGGCGGGTCGACCCCGATGGAGATGCTGACGGCCCGTCTGCAATCCGATGCCATCCCGCTCGGCACGGTCTGCCCGGACATGCCGCGCCCGGTGGACGAGGTCGTCATGCGGGCTCTGTCGCGCGCTCCGGACGATCGGTATCCGTCGATGGAGCGGTTCAGGCAGGCCCTGCTGGACGTGGTGGACAAGCTGGCCGACGCAGGCGACCGGGTCCACGCGGTCCCATCGGGGCCGGCCACGCCCCCCGCGGCCCGCCCGGCGAGAACCCAGGTGTGCGATCGATCGCGGCGCGGGGCGTCCCGGAGCCTGGAGGGACTGACGCTGGCCAGCCCGGCCCGGCCAGGGCCCCGGCCCGGCGGGTCCGCGCAGCCCGGTCGGACGGTCCGGCGGGTATGGCTGGTGATGGGTGCGCTCACGGTGTCCGGAGTCGTGGGAGCGCTGCTCGTGCGGCCGCCGACCGGGCCGCTGGTCCGTCCGGGCCGGGTCGCGTTTCCGGCGCACCGGGCCATGAGCGTGGAGGTGGAGGGAGTCATCCCGGCCGGCACGCGCTTCGAGTTCACGACCGCGGGCCTGGCGCCGACCACCGGTGTGGTCGACCTGGCCGGCAGGACGATCGGGTTCACCGATCTCCCACCGGATCGGCCCGGTCGGGTCGTCCAGATCAGCAGCGACCGGCCCGTGGCCGATCTGGTTTCGATCAGGACCCCCCGGATCGTCAGGGTCAAGGACCCGTGCGTCATCGTCACCGACTCGTCGGTGCTGGTGCACCTCTGGATGCCGCGTCCGGAGCCGCTCACGCTCGAGCTCTGCCGGGTGGGTGACGGCCACCGGAGGTCCGCGAGGATTGAGGGACGCTCGTACCGGGGGGTCTTCGCGGACCTCGATCCCGGCACGGAGTACCGACTGGCGATCACCTCGGCTGCCGGCTGGGGAGGTCTGGGTCGGTTCAGCTTCAAGACGCTTGGACCCGATCACGGACGGGCCGTGGAACACTGGTCCCGCCAGGCCCAGCGGTACATGCCCACGGTGATCGAGCCCACGTTCCTCGCAATCCCCAGGGATCCCAGGATCATCGGTCCGCTCGCGGCGCGGTGCAACCGTTTCCCGGGCGACATGGGCTCCTGTTTCGGGCAGGCGGCCGACGCGGCGAAAGACCTGCGGAGCACGGAGCTGGTCGACACTCTCATCGCCCTGAGAACGGCGAAGGAGGTGGACCACGAGGACATCAAGCGGCTCACGGCCGCCGCGGCGTACGCCTGCCACCCCCGCGCGCGGGAGCTCGCGAACCAGCTGATGCGCGGCCCGCATGGCGTCGGCATTGCCGGTCCGTTCTGCAGGGCGGTGGCCGTCGAAGGCGGTCCATCGGTCTGCGACGAGCTCGCCCGGGAGATTGCCAGCTTCCCCGAGACCGAGGCAGGCGAGGTCGTGGAGACCATGGTCGTCTGCGATCCCGACCGGGCCCGCAGCCGTTTCCTCGAGTGGATCCGCGCCGACCCGGCCAGGGAGGGGTGGCGCGTGCTCGCCGCCTGTCTCGGCCTGGGAATGGTCCGCCGGGACGAGGATGTACCGCTGATCGCAAAGGTCCTGGAGCACGAACGGAACTCGCTGGGGCCCTGGTCCGCCGCCAGGGCGCTGTCGGCGATCGGGTCGACCCGGGCGAGCACGGCGCTTCTCACCCAGCTCGAGACCCGATCCCGGGCGCCCGAGGAGAGGTGGGTGGGGAACGGCGTGCCGGAGCTCTTGTGGATCGTCGCCTCCTCGAGCGGACCGGAGGCCTCGGCCGTGCTGGAGCGGCTCATCAAGGCGAGTCTGCCCTCGATCCGCCGGGACGCTGCCCTGGCGCTGGGACAGGTCCGGGCGGTCCCGGCGGCGGCCTGGCTGCGAGGGCTGCTGACCGACCGGGAGCCCACGGTCGTCCAGGCCGCCTGCTGGTCGCTCGGGACGCTGAAGGATCCGGCTGCCGCAGGGTCGATCCAGGGCCTCGTCGACGGGGACTGGGAGGGCTGCGGCCTCGCCGCCTGGGCTCTCGGCGAGATCGGAGGTGGCGAGGCGGCCCGTCACGTCAGGGGGCTGATCGAGAGGAAGCTGAACGCATCGACCCCGGACCCGAGCGTCCTGGGTCCGGCGGCCTGGGCGCTGGCGAACCTCGAGGGCGACGCGGCCACCGACCTCGTGTCTCGAGTGGCGGACCGCCTGAAGGAGCGACCCCAGCTGGCCCGGCTGGTGCAGTCGAACCTGCCGGCACGACGGTGCGCCGACCCGATCGGCGCTCGCACCTTCGTCCTGTTCCCCGGTGTGCAGATCGTTCGCACCGGCATCCGCCTGTACCCGGGGGACTCCCTCGCCCTCCAGGTCGAAGGGGCCTGGGGGTTCTCCGCGGACCGGGTGCGGCGATGGAACGACGCCGGAGACTCGCCCGCCAGCGGTGGCCTCAGGTTGGGCCTCACCGTCTCCGTCGGCTTCCAGCGGATCCTGCTCAGGAGCAATACCACCCGGGCGTTCGTCGCCGACGAGGGGGAGCTGATCCTCTGGGCCTTCCACGGCGGTCCGGTCGACCCGACGAAGGCCAGGCTCGGCGGTATGTCCGGCCTGGTCAGCGTGACCGTGAGCCGCTGACACCCGGTCCTCGCCGATGACACAGGCCGGACGAATCGTCGGTGCGACCGCCGACGCGGCTGCCGCTCCTGAGTTAATCGCCCAGCGGCCGGGATCGTGCGTTTGCCGATTGCGCCTCTGTTCAGGCGCACCTAGTATCTTGGCGTCGGCCACACGCGCTGCCTGACCAGAGGCCGTTCACCGATCCGACCTATCTCGAGGGGATTCGGTCCGAGGGGCCGGGAGTCGACCATGCACTCATCGTCTGTTCGCCACATCCTGACGGTCTTCGTCGGCGTCACGACTCTGGTGCAGGTGCTGCTCGCGTCGGACGTCGAGGAGCTCGGGGCGGTCCGCGCGCTCCGCCAGAGGGCTGGTCGGGATGCGCGTATCGCCGTCATCGGTGCCGGCACCTCCGGAGTCACGGCGGTGCATGCGCTTCAGAAGAAGGGCTACCGCAACATCACCCTCTACGAAGGCGAGGATCGGATCGGAGGAAAGGTCCATTCGGTCGTGATCGACGGACGCCAGATCGAGCTCGGCGCGGTGCTGGGCGCCAAGGGGACTCCCACCATCTACCGCATGGCCCGTGAGCTCGGCATCCTCAAGATGACCCCGTTTGCGCCGACGGTCCTGGTCGCCCTCAAGAACGGGGACGGCTCGGTGAAGAAGGTGCCGATCGACCGCTACTGGGGAGGTCACTCGAACATCGCCGTCGCCCGGGGGCTGTTGCAGCTCTCTCGCCTCGTCTGGCTCTCCCGGTTCAAGAGCGTCTTCAAGCCGGGATTCTACAACCTCGATCCCGACCTGGTGGGCCTCACGATGACCGAGTTCGCCAAGAAGCACCGGTTCGACTCGGTCCTCGAGCCGGCCCACGTCATCCTCTACGCCTGCGGATACGGCTCCCCCGACGAGGTGCCGGCCCTGTATCTGATGAAGATGATGAAGCTCATGCTCAAGGTCCGGATCCGCCAGGACCTGACGTTCCACATGGACCCCGGCTTCTACACGTTCGACGGTGGCTACCAGAAGCTGTGGGAGAAGATCGGCGAGCATCTGGTCAAGAACGGTCTCGACCTGCGGCTCAGCTCCTGGGTACAGCGGGTGGTGCGCCGGACCCGGGCGGACGGCTCGGCGGAGATCCTCGTCACGGCCAACGGCAGAACCGATGTCTACGATCGCCTGCTGATCACGGTGATGCCGAAACAGGCGCTCGGCTTCCTCGACGCCACCGGCGAGGAGCGGGCGGCCTTCTCCAAGGTCAGCACCTTCGATTACCACTCGGTGGTCTTCAGGGCCCGGGGGCTCGAGGAGAGCGAGTGGGTATCCATGAGATACAACATGACCCGGGCCCGCGACGGTCACCTCTTCTCGTACTACAACGACGATCCAGGCTCCGGCGTGTTCACCGGCTACCAGTTCTCCCGTCCGGACGCCGGCCCGGAAGAGCTCGACCGCCTCGTGCGCCAAGACGTCGCGGAGCTGGGTGGCACCGTCACCGACATCGTGGTCCGGAAGCCCTGGACCTACTTCCCGCACGTGAAGCTCCTGGACCTGGCCACTGACACGTACCCTCGACTGAACGCCCTCCAGGGTCAGCTCGGAACGTACTACCTCGGAGGACTGTTCGCCTTCGAGAGCACCGACTACTGCGCCGAATTCGCCGAGTTCGTCGTGAACCAGTACTGAGTCGTGAACTCGCTCGGACGGCAAGAGGCTCTGAAAGACCAGGCGCTCGCCAGGCTGCCGGAGGCGGTCCGATCGCGCCTGGAATCGACGTTCTCGATCGTCGGCCTGCTCGGAGCCGGGGCGAGCGGGGTCGTCCTCAGAGCCATCGATCGGAGGCTGGCCCGGACCGTGGCCATCAAGGTCTGCTCCGGGGAGTGGACATCCGATGAGCTGGCCGCCGAGAGGGCGCTCTTCGAGGGCAGGAGCATGGCCCGCGTCTCCCATGCCAACCTGGTGAGGATCTTCGGTCTGGAGACGATCGAGACGACGATCTGCCTCGTGTGCGAGTTCGTGGACGGGAGAGATCTCTTCGACTACATCGAGGCGAAGTCGAGACTCGGCATCGACGAGACCGCGAGGCTCGCCTCCGAGATCTGCCGCGGCCTTGCGGCCCTGCATGCGGCCGGGATCGTCCATCGCGATCTCAAGCCGCAGAACATCCTTCTGGACGAGGCGCTGACGGCCAGGATCACGGACTTCGGCATGGCGAAAGGCTCCGGCCGCGCCTACACGACCGCCGCCGGGTTGATCGTGGGCACGCCTTTCTACATGTCTCCCGAGCAGATTCTCGAGAAGGGAACCGACGCCAGGAGCGATCTGTACGCCCTGGGAGCGATCGTCCACGAGATGCTGACGGGCCGGCCACCGTTCGTGGGCGAGACCGTGAACGAGGTTCTGATGGCCCACGTCAAGGAGGAGATCGCTCCGGTCCGCGAGGTTCGCCGGGACTCCCCGGTCTGGCTGACCAAGCTCGTCCACGACCTCACGCGCAAGGACCCGGAGGAACGGCCCCAGTCCGCCCGGGAGGTTCTGGCCGTTCTGGATCGTCACGGTCAGGACGGCGGGTCGGCCCCTGGCGGCCCGGATACCCACGTGTGCGCCAGGGCCGACGT
>JACQZM010000066.1:8914-24445 GCA_016213885.1 Candidatus Rifleibacteriota bacterium
CGCGAGCCGGCGTGGTGGCGCGCCCGCGCACGCTCCAGGTTCGACCGGGGTCACCGGGCGGCGCGCCCAGGTCAGGTTCGTCGCCCCGCAGTGCCCGCCGGTCCCGGGCGTCCGGACCCGACCCTGGTAGGCGCCGCAGGTGGCAGGTGGCGGTCTGTCTGGTGGGGCTGGTGCTCCTCGCGGTGCCGATCGTCAGGGGCCTCGTGAGGTCGCCGGTGGCTCTGGGCGAGCTGTCGGTCAGGGTGACTCCGCAACGAGTCGAGGTGCGCGGGGCGCTCGAGGGCCCCGGTCGGTTCCAGGTCGGCGTCCGGCAGGGTCGGACCGCGTCGTGGTCGGACGGAGACCCGGTGGCGGGAGGGCCGTCCGTCCGTCTCGACGTTCCGCTGGGCCCCGGGGCGTTGAGATCGGATGCCGCGCTGTCCATCCGGATCAGACACGAACGCGAAACCGTGGTCGAGATACCGATACCGTCCGCTGGCGCTCTGTGGATCGTCGACGACTTCGAGAATCCGAGACTGTTCCACGTGGGTCCCGGATTCGACCGGTGGATCGCTCGTCTTGCGGAGCCGAACCGGATGGAAGTGCGAGACTCCGAGGGCGTTCTGGAGGGAAACTCGGTCCGGTTCCGGCACCTGACGATTCCCGAGGCGTGGACCGTGGTTGGGCTCAAGGAGATGCGAGCTCGCGGGAGAGTGGCCCGGATGGATCGGAACGATCGGACGCTCGACTGCTCGATCGTCCTCGAGCCTCATCGAGAGCTCCTCACGATCAAGGGGGTCGAGAGGCGTCTCGCGCGAAAGATCAGACAGGCCGGCCGGCAGACCCGGAAGCTGACCGGGGCGGAGCTCCTCGGGCGCGCGTTGCTGCCCGATGGTGAACGGGAGATCCCCGATCTGGAGCGGAGATTGGCGACGCATCTCGCCGCGCACTTCGCCGATGGCTCCGTGACCGTCGCCAGGAAGCTCCGAACGCAACGCTGGCTCGACGCAGTCGCCCTGATCATGGTCGGCGCCATCCAGGAGGGGGTCGCGGAAGAGGTGGAGGTCCTGCCGGTCGCGCCGCTTTGCGACTCGTTCATCAGCCGCCGGATCGGGCCGCTTCCGGCCGCGTTCAGATTCCCCGACGACGAGGCTCGCGTTCTCGGCCTTCCCCACGAGGATCAAGAGAGCCACGAACAGGTGGCCATCGGGCTCGATATCGCGCTGAAGCAGAGCATCATCAGGACGTTCGTCGAAGAGGGTGTCCTCGTCCCTCCGGAGGGACGCCCGCGGGCGCTCGAGGTGCTGGCCGATCTCTCGCGGTGGAGATCCGTCCACGAGCTCGCTCTTCCCCGGTCCGGGACGCCCGCGCCGATGGCGTGGCTCGTGTTCGAGGCCGCCCTCGGCACGTTCGAGAGGAACTACGTCTACACGCTGAGGCTCGAAGGGGCCAAGGCCAAGGTCGTCGAGATCCCGATCTGGCGCACTCGAAACGACTACACCTCCGGGAGGCCCGGGCCCGGGCTGGACAGGAGATACCCCACGCAGTCCTGGAAGAACGTGCGCGCCACCTCGGTCGGCGTCCGCGTCCTGATCCCTGCGGCGGTCATCGACGACCTGGGCCTGAAGTCGGCCTCGATAGGGTATCGCCGGTTCTGCGACGGGCGAGGCAGCCCGGGCTTCGTTGTCGGATACTCCTGGTCCTGGAGCCGCACGGCCCCGGCGGCGATTCACCTGCCCTCTTCGTGAATCCGGAGGTCGAGCTGGATCCGTGCCGTCGGGGTCCGCCCGGAAGTGCCTTGGACAGGTTCCTTCGCACGAGCGCCGACTCGTCTGATTCCACGCGCACTGACTGAACGGTCAGTCGCGCGCGTCGATCCCGGACCGCCCTCCGGGTCTTCGGGGATTAACACGTAGAGCTCCTTGAACATCTCGTAGCTGCGTGCTATCGTGATGGCCGTTTTCTACGTAGCGACTGGCGAAGTCCTCCGCGAGAGCGTCAGTTGCTCCGACACGTGCGGACCGGAGCTGGTCGAGGGAGCAATCGATGAACCGGAGCCCGACCATCCTTGCTGCAGCTGTGGCAGCCATCGTGAGCGTGTCCGGGGCTGGCGGTGCATCGGCAGCGTCCGTCGGTCGGCCGGCAACCGTGGGGCCCGAGGCGGCGAAGTCCCGGCCAACGACCCAGGCCAGCAGACTCAAGATCACCACGACGTCGCGAACGCGCGTCGAAGCCTGGAACTGGTTCGACCCCGGCAACCCTGCGGTCGGGAAGCAGAACCGGTACACCTACGGGGCGAACCTGCTCAAGATCACGGGAACGCGGAAGCTCCGCCACGGTGAGAGCTTCGCCGAGCTGGCCATGCCGAGCTTCATCGGCCTTCCGGATGACGCGGTGGCGGCAGCGCCCGCCGGCCAGCTCGGCCCTGGCGCCACGTACCGGGCGACAAACGGGGGCCAGGAGTTCACTGTCTTCATCAAGCAGGCCGGTTTCCTGCACCGCTTCGAGCATCATCCGAAGCTCGCGCTCAAGCTCGGCCGGTTCGAGTTCGCCGAGGGGAGCGAGTGCTTCACCACAGACCCGACGCTGGACTGGCTGAAACGGGAGAGGATCGGGCACCGGCTTCTCGGCAACTTCGGTTTCACCCATATCCAGAGGAGTTTCGACGGGTTCACGCTCTCTCACGACACGGCACGTGACCACTGGATCGTGGCGGCGGTCCGCCCGACGGTCGGCTGTTTCAACCTCGACGCCAACCTGGAGCTGACCGGTGTCACCGTGGGGTACTTCGCCTACACCCTCAAGGGCAGCAAGAAGAGGGGAGACGGGCGGGCGTTCCTGATCGTGTACGACGACGACAGGGACGTGCTCAAGACCGACAACCGTACCGCGGCGGCCCGCAAGGCCGATACCAGAGACATCACGCTCGCGACGGTAGGGGGACACTACCTCAAGAAGCTGGGCCCGGTCGACCTTCTGGCGTGGGGAGCTCTTCAGTGGGGCGACTGGGGGACGCTCGACCACGACGCGTGGGCCTGGGACTTCGAGCTCGGCTACCAGCCGTCCGGGACAGCTCTGAAGCCTTGGCTGAGGGCCGGCGTGTGTCGCACGTCGGGCGACTCGAACTCGAGGGACGGGAAGCACCAGACCTTCTCGCAGCTCCTGCCGACGGCCCGGGTGTATGCCCGCACGCCCTTCTACAACATGATGAACCTCCAGGATGCGTTCGTCTCCCTGCTGCTCCGACCGTCCAAGAAGGTCACCCTGAGGACGGAGTACCACGATCTGACGCTCCAAGACGCGGCCGACCTCTGGTACCTGGGGGGCGGAGCCTACGAGAGCCAGACGTTCGGGTTCGCCGGGCGCCCGAGCGGGGGCTCGAGGTCGCTGGCTCGGCTCGTGGACCTCGGCGTCGAGTGGAAGGCCGGCCAGCGGACCACGGTGAACATCTACGGAGGCCGGGCGCTGGGCGACTCGGTCATCCGGAGCATCTACCCCGCGGGCCCGGACGGGTCGTTCGCCATGGCGGAAGTCATGCACCGGTTCTAGCGCCAGCGCCCGATGTTACCGGGCCTGGCCGAATCCGTGGTGCGATCCGGGTCGCAGGCAAGGTACTCCGTGGGTATCCCGGGATCCCCCGCCTGTTTCCCTCAGTCGGGCCTGTGATCAGGCCTCGGCCTGTCTGCAGACCGGAGAGCGGTCCGGTTCGCGTCTCGACCGCCGGCCATGGCATACTGGACCGTGATCGAAGGAGCTCCATGGGTTCGTCCGCCAACGCCGCGACCGTCCGGTGCGCCTCCTGCGGGGCTGCCAACCGCGTGGCCTTCCCCTCCACCGGGTCGCCCATCGCGTGTGTGGCCTGCGGCTGCGCCGTCGCCCCGGCCCCGACGGACGACCCCTTGGCCACGGTCGACGGGACGCTCTCCCGGCCGACCGGGTGCGGGATCGCGTTCGACGCTTCTCTCCTCGGGGAGTACGAGATCGAGAGGTTCCTGGGACAGGGGGCCTTCGGCGCGGTCTACAGGGCGCGTCAGAAGGGCCTCGATCGGGTGGTGGCGGTCAAGTTCACCACCGTGCCCGACACGGCTGCTCTCGCCAGATTCCATCTGGAGGGCCAGGTCCTCGCCAGGTTGCGCCACGAGAACATCATCCAGGTCTACGCCTCCGGGGAGACCCAGGGGCAGCCGTTCCTCGTCTTCGAGTACGTCGAGGGAGAGACGCTCAAGGACCGCATCCTCGCGGCCGGCACCCTCCGGTGGAACGAGGCGGTCGACCTGACGTCGAAGATGCTCGAGGGGCTCACCTGTGCCCATGACCAGGGCATCATCCACCGGGACCTGAAGTCGGAGAACGTGATGCTGCCCTCCGGCGGCGGCCTCAAGATCGCCGACTTCGGTCTGGCCAAGTCGGAGACAGGCTCCAGCGGCGCCAGTCGTAGCGGCATCGTCATGGGCACTCCGGGCTACATGTCACCCGAGCAGGCAAAGGGGCTCAAGCTCGACGCTCGATCCGACCTCTACGCGGTCGGCGTCATCCTGTTCGAGATGCTCACGGGCCGGCTTCCGTTCACGGCACCCTCCGCGATGGAGGTTCTCACGCTCAAGGTCAAGGAGCCCGCGCCCACCGTGCGGTCGTTCAATCCCCAGGTGGCGATGGCCCTCGACGAGGTCACGGCGCGGGCCCTGGCGACCGATCCGAGCCAGAGGTACCAGTCGGCCAGGGAGATGGCCGACCGGCTCAAGGCTGCGGTCTTCCACACGGCGGCCCGTGCAACCCGCACGGCCCAGGCCATCAAGCGACCCGACGCGTCGGGTGGAGGCACTCAGCGGGTCCGGATCGTCAACACCCAGCCTCCCCCGCCGTCGAGAACTCCCGTGATCGCGGCGGTCGTCGGACTGGTCGCGCTCGCTCTGGCCGGAGCGTTCGCGTTCGTCTCGCGCGGAGCGCGCCCGATCTCTGTCGTGGCGACGCCGTCACCCTCCGCCACCGCGTCCGCCGCCGAGCCGGCCGGGGGGTTCGTCGCTCCAAGGACGATCGTGGCGTCCGACGGTGCCGAGATGGTCCTCGTGGAAGCCGGGTGGTTCATCATGGGAACGGACGACGGCCCCCGCGACGAGAGGCCTCGCCGACGGGTGTACCTCTCGGCCTTCTACCTCGACCGGTACGAGATCACCAACGCTCTCTACCGGAGGTTCGTCTCGGCCAGCAAGGGTCGGATCCCCGATCCCGCCAGCTTCTCCGACCCGGATCTCAAGGGCGACGATCAGCCGGTGGCCGGCGTCCTGTGGCGCGAAGCGGAGGCCTACTGCCGGTGGGCGGGCAAGGAGCTGCCGACCGAGGCCCAGTGGGAGAAGGCGGCTCGCGACACCGACGGCCGTCGGTTCCCCTGGGGAGACGAGAGCCCCCTGATGAGGGCCCGCTGCAACTTTGGCGACCTGGCCCGGGCGAAGAGGAAGCACCCGTCTCTGGATGGGTTGCCTCTCGACCTTCTCAGAGAGACCGCCGGCGCCTCGGGCAACGACAACTTCGCGGCCACCGCGCCGGTCGGCAGCTTCCGCGCAGGAACGTCCAGGAGCGGAGCCCATGACATGGCGGGGAACGTGTCCGAGTGGTGCCGCGACTTCTACCACGACAGGTACTACGAGCGGGCGCCCCTCAGTGACCCACCGGGCCCGGGTCCAGGGGGTTTCCGGCCCGGAGACCCTCGGACCTGCCGTGGAGGTTCCTGGAAGGACGACGTGTCCGAAAAGGGGTTGCGCGACAACGAGTGCGAGCTGCTGTGCACGTATCGCAGGAGCGCGGCCCCGCTGAAGCGCGACAACGGGGTGGGCTTCCGCGGGGTCATGTCTACCCACGTAGCCCGAGGACTCCTGAAGAGCGGGCGAGATCGGTAGGAGCGCGCGCTCCGATCGGCCGGGCCGCGTTCGAAGGCAGGCGGACAGCTGCGGTGAGTGTGACCGGTGCGACCCGGCCGTCATGCGGTATACTCGGCGGAACCCACCGATGGTGGCCAGGTCGGGTCGTTCCGGCAGCACGCGTGCCAGGGGCACAGTCGACGGGCGTGGAGGAGTGGGAATGGGCATCGATCTTTCAAGGCCTCGATCGTTCGTGGCCTCCGCACGGAGGCTGATCAAGACCGCCCTCGTGGTCTGGTTCGTCTTCGGTCCTGTGCTCTCCGCGGCCGCAGTCGCGGAGTCGGGGCCGCCACCGACTGTCGCGGCGGCCGCTCGGCATCCCGCGGCCGTTCGGGCCACCGCGCTCGAGATGGCGTCGAAGGCTCCGTCGACCTCCAGGGCGTCGCCCTCGGCTGTCTCGAGCGCCGCGCTACCGGCCATCGAGCAGACGTACAGGGCGATGGTGGGGGACGAGATTCTCCCCAGGATCTGCTCACGACTGCCTCTGCCGCGCGATCTCGTGATCCGGATGGAACCCGGCGAAGAGGGGCACTTTTCCGGCGAGGTGCTGGACGCCGAGACGGGCGAGACCGTCGCTGTGCTGCCGGATGTGGCCACGCTGCCGATACCTCGCGAGGAGCGCACTTTCCGGTTCTCCCGGGCCGACGTGAGGGCACGACAGGAGCTCAGCGCGGAGAGCGAGCCGTACGCTGCCGGAGACCCAGGGCTGGTGAAGGGGATCCTGATGGCTCGCCTCGTGTTCTACAGGGTGACCCCACCCGCCGACGTGACCGTCGAGGTGGCCGTCGACGAGATGGGTCGGGTGAGCAGCGCCAGGGTGGTCGAGCCGAAGCTCCAGCCTTTGCTGAGACGGGCGGTCGAAGAGGTCTTCCTCTCCCAGCCGCGGCTCGTCGAATCCAGCATGATGGAGAAGCGGTTCACTCTCAAGATCTCGAAGACGGAGCTCGCCGCTCTGGCTCGATCGTCCGTCACGGTCGCACCGGCGCCTCCTCCCCAGGAGCCGCCGACGAGCCAGCTCACGCCGGCGAGAGCTTCCTGACGCTGCGAGACGTCGCTCTGACGCAGCCGGGCTACTTCACGAACACCAGACGCTCGGCTCCCGCGGGTCGATTCACGGTCAAGTTCTCCAGGGAGGAGACCGGGGCGCTGCTTGAGGCGTCTCGCTTCGACCAGGAGCTGCCGCTGGGCGATCCGGGTTCCTGGGAAGGGCTGCTGCTCCAGTGGCTCAAGGGCAGGATCGTGGAACCATGGGGTCACAGCCGACTGGAGCTCCGGGTGGACAAAGAGGGCCGGGTGACCAAGGCGGAGGTGCGAGGTCCGTGGCTGGGCGCCCAGGAGCGTCGGTCGATCGAGGAGAGCTTCCTCTCGCTGACGACGTCCTACACGCCCGTCCACGGGCAGCGCTTCGTGATCGGGTTCGGCGATACCCACGCGGTTCCCAAGGAGCCGGTCCCGCTGGAGGAGTCTGTCAAGAACGCCGCGCTCGACGAGACGCTGACGCGGGTAGCACCCAGGCTCGAGCGCGCCGTGCCTCTGCAGATCCGGGTGGTCACGGCGGACGCGAACGTGTGTCGGTCGTGCGAGGTGGTGGACCTCGAGAGTCGCAGCGTCCTCATGACGATGAAAGACGTGATTCTCGGGGCGATCCACGTGGACCCGGCCTCTCTGCCGCCCCGTTCGTTCACCTTCAAGCTCTCCAAGGCCGAGGTCCAGGCAAGGATGGCGGTGGCCAGGCGGCAGCCCCCCCCACCTCTGGGGGAGGCTCAATGGCTGGGCCACCTGATCCACGAGCTGGTGGGACGCGGCGTGCTGAAGCCGATGCCGGGTCTCACCATCGACCTGTGGGTGAACTACGTGGGCCGGTTCACCCGATGCAAGGTCCAGGCGCCCGGCCTCGCCGTCGACAGACAGAAGCTCGCCGAGGAGGCGCTCCTCTCGCTGGCCTGGGCCGACCCGCAGGCCTGGGGCAGGCGGTTCTCGATCGACGTGGCCAGGGAGGTGCCCGACCTCGGTGGCCCGTCGGCCGGGACGCCGTCTCCGGGGGCGAGTCCGCCGGACAGCCCGGGCCAGGTTCCGGCGCCGGCCCGGCTGACGAGCCCTGCGGGCGCGCCGGCTTCGCCTGGCCAGGCACGATGACCGTCACGCCCGGTGGTCCCACGGGGCCGGGCTCGATCTGCATGAAGACGGGAACGCTCCCTCTTGCGAGCGGCCCACCGCAGTCGTTCAGGGCGGGGTAACGCTGTAGATCGCCACCCGACCGGTGCCGGACACCCAGGCCCTCCTGTAGGCAGGCTCCCTGTCGAGAACGGGCACGGCGGCAGAGCAGTCGGGCTCCAGGAGGAACAGCCATCGTCCTCTTCGACTTCTGACGAACTCCAGCGTGAATACCGGTAACTGCCCGGTCTTGAGCTTGGTCGCCAGCGTCAGCTGCCACGGCCTGGTTCTCGTGAGCACGACGTCCCCGGGCTTCGAGCTCCGCCGCAGCCACTCGTAGGCGTCGGCGATCTCCCCTTCCCTGCTCGCCGCCTCACGGCCCAGCGGATGGCCGGTGCCGTGGATCTTCAGGATCCTGTGGGTCACGCTGGCCAGGGATCCGAGCGTGGACAGCACCAGGAGCACAGCCAGGGCACGGGGACGGGCCCGAAGGCCCAGCACCACGAGGAGCCACAACGGATGGAGAACGGCCACCTCGAACCGCTTCGGTTCGTACCACCAGCAACAGACGATGCACTGGTAGACGACGAGCGCCACGACCAGCTCGGGGACAGCCGGGACGGCCCGCGACGCGCCGCGAACCAGCACGAGCGAGAGGCAGACGCCCAGGACGAGCCAGACGGCCGATCGGAAAGCGGAGCCGGCCAGCTCCTGGACGGACTGGCTCGCCAGGATCGGGAGCACGACTTCGGGGAGATCGTGTGCGACGAGCGACTCGATCTGGGTCCCCAGGTGGCCGATGACCGGTCGTATCGACACCTCGTAGGACACGTTGTACTCGCCCGAACGTGAGAACAGCTCCTTGACGTAGGTTTGCTGGCCCTCATCGGCTCGCGACACCCACACGGCCCAGGAGCCCAGCGCGACGCAGCCCGAGAGCACCGTGACGGTCAGGACCGTCCACCGCTTGCGGACCACCGCCCAGACGACGAGACCCGGGAAGAGGCAGACGTGGATGGTGCGCACCCAGAACCCCACGAAGAGCATCGGACCCAGAAGGAGGGACGAGCGCCAGCTCTCCGGCTCTCTGCGGGCGACCAGCAGCGTCGCATAGAAGAGAACCAGAAAGAGCGGCTCCGACATGACCATGCCGGCCAGCTCGAGAACAGGGGGGGCCAGGGCCACGGCGGCCAGGCACCCGAGAGCCGCGGGTGGTTCCAGACCGAGGACCTTTCTGGCATAGACGTGGCCCAGGACCAGACCGAGGGCCGTCAAGAGGATGCACTGGATGCGAACGGCCTGGACGGAAGCCGGGTATGGCCCCAGGAGCTGGATCCACGGCACCAGGGTCAGAGAGAATCCCGGCGGCACGGTCTTCACGCGGTACGTCGACTCGCTGACCAGCTCCTCGGCCAGGACGTAGTACCGCGATGGATCACTGTCGGCGACCGGCAACCTGGGATAGCACAGCGTCCAGGCGACGATGCAGTGCACCGCCAGGACGACCACCACCAGGGCGATCTCGGTTCTCTTCTGCATGGCCAGCTGTCCGGGTTCGCGGTCGCTTGCGGCGGAGAGACCGCGGGGATGGACTCCGGGGAGCCTGGCGGGCTTTCAGACCTACCGGCTCCGGTCCGGACCCGGGAGGCCTGCTCCGGCGGGCTCCGGGTCCCCGGGACTGTACCATTATCCCGTCCTGTACACCACCCGCGATTCCCCGTCCTCGGCAGGAATGCGCCGATGCGCCTCCGATCACACTCTCCGCGACTTCGTGGCCGGCGGGCGGCCGTGGACCCGGGGGGACGACCAGGTGGGCCTGGAGTGCGCCTGTCGATCCCGATTCGACCGGGGCCCTACTCGTCGAAGCCCTCGGAGACGTCGATCACGCACATGCTGCCCAGAGACGAGTGCTTCCCGAAGGCGATGCCGACGCGGTCGAATCGCGGGTCGAGAAGGCACTGGCGGTGCCCTCGCCCGGGAACATCGTCGTCCACGAGCAGCTGCAGCACGATCCACTTGCCGGACCTGGCCCCGTAGCTCACGCACTCACCGGCCATGCCGCGACTCCGTCCGTGTCGCTCGAGACGGTCGGACAGCTTCGCTCCGCCTGAACCGGTGTGGCCCACCAGCCCCTTCGGTCCGGTGTCGTCCCGATGGTCCCGGGCAGCCAGGCAGAGGCCCTCCATGGGGACCAGTCCACCCATGGGCTCGGTCCCATCGAGCACCGAAGCCGCCTCGTCCAGCACCCCGGCGCCCTCCTTGACCCACCAGGAGGGCTCTCCCGGAACGGTCAGGGTCTGACCACGGAGGTGGCGTTTCAGGTCGCGGATCGCCCCGGCCACGGACGCGGGATCGGTCCGCGCTCGGTTCAACCAGTTCAGCACCTCCTGCTCCAACGGGGCGAGAAACGGCACGCCGGGTCGACCGGTCGTGGCAGGGTCGGGCGCCGCCGTGATCACCGACTGCACGGGAACCGCCGGCGGTGGACCGGGGACCCCCGCGGGAGCGGCGAGGACCGGGTCGCTCGCCCGTGGGGCCGGACCACCCCCGGGGGACGCACCGGACGACCCGACAGCGACGGGTGCCATCGATCGATGCTGCTCGATCCAGCGGGCCAGGGTGAACCCCATCGTAATCAGAAGGCCCGACACGACGAGCAGCTTGAGGTACCTGGCCGTCGCCAGCAGCACCGGCCCGGCGCAGATCACGGCCCATCGGAGCAGCACGAGAACGGCTCGGGTGCGCTTCGAGGCCGACCGGGAGCGCTCTTCCAGGTGGCTGCGAACAGCGCCCAGGCGATCCGGCAGCCACAGCACCAGGGTCGCGGAGAGGCGATCGAAGAGACTCAGCCCGAAGGCGACGACAACAGCGATCGCCGAACCGATCCTCGTGACGACCGTTCGATTGGCCATCGAGCCCCCTCTTGCCGCAGCTCCCGCTGCCCTGTCGAGCTCACCGGGAACGCCGGCGGATGCGCGCACCCCGATCTGAAGGCCCTCCAGGTCGATCCTCGGCGCCCGCCAGGATCGACCCGGAGCCCCTTCCCTCCACGGACCGGCGCTGGTGTCAGGGCCTCGACGGCTCCACCTCGACGAGGGTTCCCGAGACGCCCATGCTCGCCTTCTGAACGAACTCCTTCACCTCGGGAGGGTACTGGTGGAGGCTCGCCAGGTACGGGGCCACTTCACAGTGCTCGATCAGGAACCGTTCCGGCACGGTGCCGTAGCCGCCGGTCCCCCATCCGGGGCCCCACGAGTTCCTGTACACGAATCGCCGGGTCCGGGCGTCGAAGCCGACCAGGGTGATCACATGGCCGAACCGCTTCTGCTGCTGAGCCGGCGTGGGCATCCGGATGGCGCCGGTCCGCTGGTCCACCGCGTCGGGATACCAGGCGACGTTGAAGACCAGCGGCTTGCGATGCTGCAGCAAGAACTCCCCCAGCCTCGTACGTTCCACGAAGACCGGCTCGATCCTGTAGGGGAGGACCCTGGCCTCCGGGGGCGGCAGCCCGGTGAAGCACTCGGAGCACGGCTTGCCCTCCACGACCTTGCACCGGGGGTCCTGGGTCTGCTCCCAGTTCCGGGGCTCGTAGGGCCACTCCGACTCGAGCATGCTGGCGTACCTGTACGCCTCGACGGCGAGGAAGCCAGCCAGGCCGTCGGAGCTGGCGTAGCTCTCGCGCAGGAACTCGGTCTTGAGGGTGAAGTTCTTTGCGACCCAGTAGTTGTGCGCCTCGGAGAGATCCGGTGACGAACCGGTCTTCTCCCGGATCAGGTATTCCATGAGACAGGAGGCGGCGTGCACGCTGCAGGTGCCGCGCTGTCCCTGGTGCTTGACCGGTCCGAGCAGCGGCCGCAGATCGATCGATCGCTGGCCAAGGGCGGACTGCGCGAAGAGCAGCAGCCCCATCGCGACGAGAACCGCCGACTTGATCGTCGACCCGGCTCCGTCGCTCATCGATCGGTTCATCCCCATCTGTCCGGACGCTCCGGCCACCGACGGCCGTGGTGTCCGAAGCCGGTGGCAAGTGAGCCAACGAGTATGGCTACCGGGTTTCCGGTTGTCAATCCCTTGTCGGTTTCCTGGAATCCGGCGCTCGACAGACGTGAAAGAGCGATCCGTCGCGCTCGGCACGGCCGGCGCCCTGGGGCGGCCTTGACCGGGCGTGGATCCGGGTGTTTTCCTGGATGGCGGTGGAGCCGGCGGGGCCGCCGCTGCGTTGCCGGCCATCCCCGGCCCCGGCAGGTGCCGGCACGCGCCGGGCGGTGTCGAGTCGACCGGACAGGGGGATCCCCCCGGGTCGTTCGCCGAGGGAGCGCCGCTGATGAAGACTCTCGATCTCGTCATCTTCGACCTGGATGGCACGCTCTGCCCCTCCGACGAACGATTGAACCGTCCCTATCCGGAGGCCGCGGTGAGGGTTCTGGAGCGCAGGATGGGCTGGTCGCGCCAGAAGGCTCAGCAGGTCTTCTCGGACAAACACCGGGAGCTGAGGGAGCAGGTCGGCGGGAAGATCACCAACACCCGGGTGCTGCTCCAGTTCTTCGAGGAGGTCTCGTTCCAGGAGTACGAACAGGAGGTCAACCGGCTCCTGCCGGTGGAACAGGTGCTGCGGCCCCTGGCGCTCGTGGTCGACGCCGTGAGCCTGGTGTGCGGGGCCTATCCGACGTTTCTGTTCACCACGAACAACGAGGGCGCCACGGACCGCATCCTGAGAGCGATCGGCCTGTGGAGCTTCTTCCCGCCGGATCGACGGTTCACGGTCTCCCACGCCGGCCGGCTCCCCCTGCCCAGGCAGGAGCAGCTCGAACATGTGAAACCCTCGGTGAAGGGGTTCGTGAGGATTCTCGAGACGACGGGGGCCGGGGCACGGCAGACGTTGATGGTGGGAGATTCGGAGACGTCGGACATCCGTCCGGCCGCCTCGCTGGGGATGCTCACCTTCAAGGTCTCCAGGGTGGAAGACGTGGGGCTGCTGCCGGCCTGGCTCGGCCTCCAGGGTCTTTCGCCCGCGCCGGCCTGAGGGATCGGCGAGCCTCGCGTTCTCACCAAACCGCCGCGGATGGCATCCGGCGCTCGCCCTTCCGGGCCGGGGCGCGCAAAAGGCTCGATTCCCCGCGACCGATGCGCTACAGTGTCGGTCGAGTCAAGCCGGATCGACCGGGTCAAGGAGGGGCGAGTCCGTCAACCATGGGCACGATGCTGGCCATCTACATCGCCACGCTGCTGTTCGGCGGTTTCTTCGTCGGGATGTCGGTGCTCAGCGGCATGGAGGGCGGACACGGCGGGCATGATGCCCTGGGCGGCGCCCACGACGCCCATGACGGGATCGGCGGGCTGCACCTGGAGATGGGCCATGCGGATGCCGGCAACCTGGCGGAGACGCTCCACCTGGACATGTCGGCAGACGTGCCGGCGCTCCCCGACGGTGACATCACCGCCGAGCATGTGACCGACCTGGTCCACGCGGCTCACAACGTCCCCACGGTCGCCGACAGCAGCCCCAGGTTCGTCCCGTTTCTCTCCATCCGCTTCTGGACGTTCGGGGCCTGCTTCTTCGGGATGACCGGCACCATCCTGACGCTTCTCAAGGCCGATCCGATCGTCTGCGTGGTCCTGTCGGCACTCATGGGAGGCGGCAGCGGCCTGACCGTGACGGCGCTCATCAACCGGCTCCAGCGAGATCAGTTCTCCAGTCACATGACGGAGAGAGACTACCCCGGCCTGCTCGGCCGCGTGATCGTGCCGATCCGCACAGGGCAGTCCGGGAAGATCCGATGCCAGGCCCGGGGTCAGATCATCGATCTCATCGCCGAGAGCGACGAGAAGATGCCGCTGGAGAAAGAGATGCAGGTTCTGGTCATCGAGTACAAGGACGGCGTCGCCAGGGTCGTGCACGCGGGCCGGCTTTCGGCGCTCCTGACCGTGGCCAAAGACCAAGACAGCTAGTCGTCCCACCTGGAGGAGAATTCATGGGAATCGATATCATCGCTCTCACCGTGGTGATCCTGGTCGCTTGCGTCGTCGGGCTCCAGTTCATCCTGGCGTTCGTGAACGTCTGCGACCCCCACGAGCTCCTGGTCTACTCGGGTAGCGGTCAAACGCTCACCGAAAGCGGCAGGGCGAGCACGTACCGGATCGAGTTCGGGGGCATCACCCTGAGGAAGCCGATCATCGAACGGGTCGACCGGATGGACCTTCGACTCATGCCGATCGCCATCAAGGTCGAGAACGCCTACTCCGAAGGCGGCATTCCGCTCACGATCCACGCCATCGCCAACGTGAAGGTGTCGAGCGACCCGGCGGTGGTGCGGAACGCCGTGGAGCGTTTTCTCCGGATGCCCAGGACGGAGATCGAGCGGGTCTGCAAAGAGACCATGGAAGGAAACCTCCGGGGCGTGGTCGCCAAGATGACCCCCGAAGAGGTCAACCACGACCGGATCAAGTTCGCCGAGAACATCAAGAACGAGGTCCACCAGGACCTCGAGAAGATGGGGCTCGTGGTGGACACGCTGAAGATCCAGACGGTCCACGACAACGTCGATTACATGAAGTCGATCGGCCGACCGGTCATCGCCCAGGCCCACAAGGAGGCCGAGGTGGCGGAGTCCGATGCGAAGCGGGCCGCCGCCCAGGCCGAAGCGGCGGCAGAAGCCCACATCCGGATCGCCGAGCAGAAGGCGGACACGGCGATCAAGCAGCGGCAGAACGAGCTGGAGCGTCTGAAGAACGAGCTCGAGGGGAGGGTGAATTCGGAGTTCGAGCGGACCGAAGCGGCGGGCCGGGAGGCCCGCGCCCAGGCCGAACGGAAGCTCCAGGAGGTGCGGACGCAGCTGGAGAGCCTGAGGCTCCAGGCGGACGTGGTGTTGCCGGCCCAGGCGCAGCAGGAGGCGCAGGCGCTGCTGGCAGCGGGCCAGGCGGCTCTCATCTCCGAGAAGGGGCGCGCCACCGCCGCCGTGGTGGACATGCTCAACCAGGTGCTGGCCGACGCCGGTCAGGAGGGGATGGACATCTTCATCCTGCAGAAGATCGACTCCATCCTGGAGCAGCTCGTGAAGAGCGTGGAACGAGTCCGGGTCGGCTCGGTCTCCCTGGTCGATTCAGGCGACGGCGCCACGCTGCCCGCCTTCGTCAGCTCGTACCCGGCCATGGTGGGAGCGCTGATGCACCAGCTGAAGGACGTGATCGGGCTCGATGTGGCCGGGGCGCTGAAGCAACGGGCCGGCAGGCTGCAGTGTGCGGCGGGGCCGCCCCAGCAGGCCGCGGCCCGGGAGAGCGAGCAAGCGGCGCCGGTGCCCCAGCTCGGCGCGGCGCCCGCGGAGACGGACCTGACGCCGCGGGAGGTGCTGTCCTTGATGGTATCGGAGCTCGCCCGGGAGCGGCGGGTTGGCGAGATGGAGCAGAAGGTGTTCCACAGCGCGGCGCGCCTGCTCCGGATCAACGACGCGGAGCGGGACCAGATCGTCGCCGACATCCTGTCCAG